>DVMP01000140.1 GCA_018714925.1 Candidatus Allocopromorpha excrementigallinarum | reverse complement strand
AATAAAATAAGTATTTGCACAATATTTTTTCGAAATTT
The DNA here is from genome assembly GCA_018714925.1 of Candidatus Allocopromorpha excrementigallinarum. Lineage (GTDB taxonomy): Bacteria > Bacillota > Clostridia > Peptostreptococcales > Anaerovoracaceae > Lentihominibacter > Lentihominibacter excrementigallinarum. The sequence continues at coordinate 2,787 of DVMP01000140.1, read as the reverse complement.
CATATAATTTCCTGGTATTGGAGCTTTTTCTGTCTCCCACCACCACCATGAGATCGCATTTCTCCGCCAGCTGCCGGCATGATTTCTGCCTTTTTTCCGTAGCGCTGCATATGGTGTTGTTTACGAAAAATTTTTTTCCTTTTTCGGAAAGAGCCCTCACTGCTTCCTCGAGCATTTCCTCTTTTATTGTAGTCTGAGTGACGAGGAAAAGATCGTCCTCCTCTATTTTCAGGGCCTCCTCGTAGCTTCCCACCACCACCGCCGGCTTTCTGCACCATCCGAAAATCCCCATGACCTCAGGATGATTTCTGTCTCCAACTATTACCACCTGCTTGTCCGTATCGTGTACAAGCCTGTGTATCTTCGCCACAAATGGGCATGTGGTATCTATGAGTCTGAGGCTCTTTTCCTCCGCCCTGTCGTAAAAGGCCTTTCCTTCTCCGTGAGACCTTATTATGACTCTGGCTCCCTCCTCAGCCTCTTCTATGGAGCTTATGACCTTTACTCCTTTTTTTTCAAGGCTTCCCGTTACCCTCTCATTATGTATGAGAGGACCTACGGAATATATTTCTTCCCTGCTCTGCTCCGCCGCTCTCTCAGCCGTTTCTATGGCCTGCCTCACACCGAAGCAGAATCCGGCGTTTTCAGCCCTTATTATTTTTTTCATCTATTTTCTCAAGCTCCTCCAGATATTTTTTAAAGGCTCCCTCACTGCCGTTGTCTGTGGGAACGTAGTATTTCACCTTTTCATTGTACAGATCATCCGGCAGATACTGCTGCGTAACATATCCTCCGTACTCATGGGGATATTTATAGTCGAGACCTCTGCCCAGCCTGGCCGCTCCGCTGTAATGGGAGTCCATGAGATGAGGGGGCACATCGTCTGTCTTTCTGTTTCTCAGGTCAGCCGCCGCCTTCTCAAGGGCCATATAGGAAGCGTTTGACTTGGGGCATGAAGCCAGAAGCACTACCGCCTGAGCCAGATTTATACGCGCCTCGGGAAGCCCCACCATCTGAGCGGCCTGAACACACGAGGTCACTATGGATATGGCGCTGGGATAGGCCATGCCCACATCCTCGCTTGCCATTACCATAAGCCGCCTTCCTATCATCTGAATATCGCCGCCCCCTTCCAGAAGACGCGCCAGATAGTGAACCGCCGCGTGAGGATCGCTTCCCCTCACTGATTTCTGCAGAGCCGAAAGGAGATTATACTTGTCCTCCTTCTTATCGTAGAAGGTCGTCTGCCGCTGCATGGCCTCCGCCACTATGTCCTTATTCAGCCGGTCTTTCTCCGAGAGATTATCTATTATGAATCCAAGGGTATCCAGGGCTACTCTGCAGTCGCCTCCGCTCATTTCGGCCAGAAGTCCCAGGGCCTCGTCATCATACTTTATATCCATGCCTCCAAAGCCTTTTTCCCTGTCCTCAAGGGTTCTTTTCAATATTATTGAAATTTCTTCTCCCGTAAGCCTTTTAAATTCATAGATGTTTCGCACCCTGCTGAGAATCGCGTTGTTCACGGAAAAATAAGGGTTTTCCGTAGTACTGCCTATAAAGCTTATTACGCCCTCCTCAAGGGCTTTAAGAAGCGAATCCTGCTGGAGCTTGTTCCATCTGTGAACCTCATCCACATAAAGGCATGTGGTTTCCTGCTGCAGGCCGAAAAACCTTGTTTCCGCGTTTTCCAGAATCATTTTCAGCTCCTTTGTCCCTGTTGTGGATGCGTTTATTTCAACGAAGCTGCTGTCCATTTCCCCTGCTATTATTCTGGCCAGAGTAGTTTTCCCCGTTCCGGAAGGCCCGAAAAATATAGCAGAGTCAAAGGTCTTGTTTTTTATTGAATTGTAAAAAAGAGAGCCCTTAAACATGAAATGTGTTTGTCCAACAAAATCTTCCAGCTTTGAAGGTCTCATCCTTGTGGATAATGGTATCATAAAAACCTCTTTAATTACTCCTTTTCCTCGTATACGGTAGTCACAAAGGCGTTTACACCCTCGGGAACGGTTTCCAGAGCCTTTCTCGCTTCATCCTTTGTTTCGTATATATCTCCTATTATCTTGTACATGTTCTCCTGACTGATAATTTCAAGTCCTTCTACTCCCACGTTGCCCATCGCTCCCTGAGCGGAGGCCTCGCTGGAATAGCAGCCGAACTGAAGAGCATATCCCTTTATGTCTCCCTTTTCCTCTACCTCTACCTGATCCTCAAGTACATTTGCGTTTTTTTCTTCATTGCTTTCCCCCTCATTACCATCCTGGGAGGTTATCTGGGGAACGTAATTCACCACAGGCTCCACTATGTACTTTGCCGCGGCGTACCCGCACCCTATGGACAGGCACAGCATTAAAATCACAGGAATATAGTTGGGCTTCGCGTGTTTTTTCTGAGGGAACCCTCGTCGTCCCCGACGCCTCTTGTTATACATTTTTTACCTCCTCTTCAACATGTGCTTTATATAACATACTATTAGTGAAGAGGTCTCTTTATGCCAACAAGAGACATGCCCGGTGATTTTCCCTCGCAGATATATCCTACATCAAATTCCGTTTTTTTTCAACGATAAGAAAACGGGAGACCTGCCATAGAAAGGCCTGATCTCCCGTTTCGATTATTACTTCTTTCCCGTTCACCCGGCATATGTGTCAACATTGTTACAATACTTTCTTATGCTTATCTGTGCCGACGGTTTTCTTTTTATACTTACATTATCCGTTCAATACGTTCTTTTAATTCCCTGACTTCACTTTCCAGACGATTCACTCTTATAAGCAGCATCTCTCTTTC
>DVMP01000139.1 GCA_018714925.1 Candidatus Allocopromorpha excrementigallinarum | reverse complement strand
AGAAAGGCCAAGCTTTCATATAAGCCTGTAAAGCTTCTGGAAAAATATATAGGAGTTTTCAAGTAGAAGGCGCGTTTTTTTAAGATTCGGAAAATTATCCTCAGAGGTTAAAACCCTTGAAGTTCACAGGCAAATATGCTATTGTGATATACGTGTAGTAAAATAAAAAGATAAAACGGCTGGATATTAAAGGAAGCGGCCGGTAACGCGGAAACCGGCGGAGTTTAAGGAGGAAAATTTGTTATGAGAGATGTTGTAATTGCCAGCGCGGTAAGAACACCTATCGGAAGCTTCGGAGGCACTTTAAAGAATACCGGAGCCAGAACTCTGGGAGCTATCGCTATCAGGGAAGCTATCAAGAGAGCGGGCATAGATCCGGCGGCCATAGACGAAGTGGTTTACGGATGCGTTCTTCAGGGCGGCCTGGGACAGAACGTTGCGAGACAGGCGGCCATGGACGCGGGAATCCCTAAGGAGGTTCCTGCCATGACTTTAAATAAGGTATGCGGATCCGGTCTGAGAACCGTTTCGCTGGCGGCTCAGATGATAAAAGCGGGAGACGCCGATATAGTTGTAGCAGGCGGAACAGAGAATATGTCAGCTACAGGCTACGCCATTCCGACAGCAAGATGGGGAGCGAGAATGAACGATAATAAGATCGTTGACATGATGACAAACGATGGTCTTACATGCGCTTTCAACAATTACCACATGGGTATAACCGCTGAAAACGTAGCTGAGCAGTGGGGACTCACAAGAGAAGAGCTGGACGAGTTTGCAGCCAGATCACAGCAGAGAGCTGTAGCGGCCATCAAGGCGGGAAAATTCAAGGATGAGATAGTTCCTGTGGAAGTGCCTCAGAGAAAGGGCGATCCTATTATATTCGATACTGACGAATATCCTAAGGAAGGCGTTACTCCTGAAAGCATTGCCAAGCTGAGACCTGCCTTTAAAAAGGACGGCATCGTAACAGCGGCCAACGCTTCAGGTATAAACGACGCGGCGGCAGCCATAGTAGTTATGTCAAAGGAAAAGGCAGACGAGCTGGGCGTAACTCCTCTCTGCACTATTAAGTCATATGCTTCCGCCGGTGTAGATCCGAGCATCATGGGTATCGCGCCTATATCAGCGTGTCAGAAGGCTCTCGACAAGGCGGGAATGACTGTGGACGATATTGATCTCATCGAGGCAAACGAAGCCTTTGCGGCTCAGTCCGTAGCAGTAGGAAAGGACCTGGGATTCGATACTGAAAAGCTCAACGTTAACGGCGGAGCCATCGCCCTGGGACATCCTATCGGAGCATCCGGAGCGAGAATCCTGGTTACACTTATATACGAGATGATAAAGAGAGATTCCAAGACAGGAATGGCTACTCTCTGCATCGGCGGCGGACAGGGCACCACTCTCATAGTTGAAAGATAAAAATCCTGAAAAAGGATCGGTAAAAGGAGCGTGGACAGCCATGCTCCCGTAACAGGCATAAAGGCCCGGCTTCGGTAAAGGAGCCGGGCCTCACTGTTTCTAAAGGGCCGGGGGATACGTACGCTTAAAATACAGAAGGAAACCTTAAATATCGTATTGCATTTATCGCCATAATTGGGCTATACTAAACCCAGTGGGCAGCAGAGGCTGCCGCAGAATATTTTAGGAGGAAAGCCATGTCTGATATAAAGGAAAGAAAGCCGGAAAACTTTATACACAATATAATAGAGAAGGATCTTGAGTCTCAGAAGTACGGAGACAGGGTCCATACGAGATTTCCTCCTGAGCCCAACGGATATCTTCATATAGGCCACGCCAAATCCATATGCCTTAACTTTACCACAGCGGAAAAGTACCACGGAAAGTGCAACCTCAGATACGACGATACCAATCCCGTAAAAGAGGATACGGAATACGTGGATTCCATAGAAGAAGACGTAAAGTGGCTGGGCTTTCAGTGGGATGAGAGACTGTGGGCCTCAGACTACTTTGACGAGATGTACGACTGCGCTCTGGAGCTTATAAAAAAGGGCAAAGCCTACGTATGCGATCTGAGCGCGGACCAGATAAGAGAGTACAGAGGCACCTTAAAGGAGCCGGGAAAGGAAAGCCCTTACAGAGAGAGACCCGCGGAGGAAAACCTGCGCATCTTTGAGGAAATGAGACAGGGAAAATACCGGGATGGAGAAAAGGTTCTCAGAGCGAAAATAGATATGGCCTCTCCCAACATGAATATGAGAGACCCGGTAATATACAGAATAGCCCATACGGAACATCACAATACAGGTGACAAATGGTGCATATATCCCATGTACGATTTCGCCCACCCCATAGAAGACGCCATAGAGGGAATAACTCACTCCATATGCACCCTTGAATTCGAAGACCACAGACCTCTCTACGACTGGGTTCTCAGAGAGGTGGGAAGATGGCCTCAGCCGCCTCAGCAGATAGAGTTCGCGCGTCTTAATCTCACCAATACGGTAATGAGCAAGAGATATCTTAAAGCCATGGTGGATCAGGGAACCGTTGAGGGCTGGGATGATCCGAGGATGCCGACTATCGCGGGAATAAGAAGGAGAGGATATACTCCTGAGGCGGTGAGAGATTTCTGCGAGAGAATAGGAGTCTCAAAGGCCAACAGCACCGTTGACTCCGGCCTTCTGGAGCACTGTGTCAGAGAGGATCTGAAGACAAAGGTGGAAAGCAGAAACGTGGTGGAAAATCCCATAAAGGTGATTATAACCAATTATCCTGAAGGAAAGACCGAGCTTCTTTCTCTGGAAAACAACAGGGAAGCCCCGGAGCTGGGAGAAAGAACCGTTCCCTTCAGCAGAGAGCTCTACGTGGATGGAGACGACTTTATGGAGGTCCCCGTGAAAAAATATTTCAGGCTGTTTCCGGGAAACGAAGTGAGGTTCAAGGGGGCGTATTTTATCAGATGCGACCGGGCGGTTAAAAATCCTGATGGAAGCATCAAGGAGCTTCTCTGTTCATATGATCCCCAGACAAGAAGCGGCAGCGGCTTTGAAGGAAGAAAGGTTAAGGGAACCATACACTGGGTAGACGCCGCCTCCGCCGTAAAAATAAAAATAAGAAACTACGACTGCCTTATGAAGGACGATGAGGAGGGCGGACAGAGTCTTAATCCCGACTCCCTCATTGAAACGGAAGGATATGCGGAGCCTCTTCTGGGAGAGGCAAAGCCGGGAGAAAGATTTCAGTTTTTCAGAAAGGGCTATTATATTGCCGATGAAAAGCTGACTACGGAAGACGAAAAGGTCTTTAACAAAATAGTGGGACTTAAAAGCTCATGGAAAAAATAGACAAGGAGTATTGACGCGGAATGGACTATTATAAAGAATCTCTGAAAATGCACGAGAAGCACAAAGGTAAAATGGCCGTTGTCAGCAAGGTAAAGGTGGAAAACAAGGACGACCTTTCCACTGCATACACGCCGGGAGTGGCTGAGCCGTGCAGAAGAATACATGAAAATCCCGAAGACGTTTACAGATATACCAACAAATCCAATATTGTAGCTGTGGTATCGGACGGCTCGGCCGTTCTGGGACTGGGAAATATAGGAGGACCAGCCTCCATCCCTGTAATGGATGGAAAATCCCTTCTTTTTAAGGAGTTTGCCGGAATAGACGCTTTTCCCATATGCCTTCAGACTCAGGATGCAGATGAAATAGTGAATATAGTAAAAAACATATCCCCTACTCTTGGAGGAATAAACCTTGAGGATATATCGGCTCCCAGATGCTTTGAAATCGAGGAAAAGCTTCAGGCGGCAGTTGACATCCCTGTTTTTCACGATGATCAGCACGGCACTGCCGTAGTAGTGTCGGCGGCAGTTATTAACGCGGCCAAGCTTACGGGAAGGGAGCTTTCCCATATAAAGGCCGTTATAAACGGCGCGGGAGCCGCCGGAACGGCCATAGCCAAAATGCTGAGAAATCTGGGAATAGAGGATATAGTGGCCTGTGACAGCAGGGGAATTATCACAAGGGAAAGAGGGGACCTTAACGAGGCCAAGAGACGGCTGGCGGAGGTAACTAACAGAGAGGGAGTTGAGGGAAGCCTTAAGGACGCCGTAAAGGGCAGAGATCTTTTCATAGGAGTATCGGCGGCAAAGGTGCTGACTCAGGATATGGTAAGAACCATGAATAAAGACTCCATAATCTTTGCCATGGCAAACCCTGAGCCTGAAATACTGCCGGACCTGGCTCTTGAGGGAGGAGCCGCAGTAGTGGGGACAGGCAGATCGGACTTTCCAAACCAGATCAATAATGTTCTCATCTTCCCGGGGCTTTTCAAAGGAGCTCTGGCCGCCAGGGCGAAGAGAATAACAGAGGAAATGAAAACGGCCGCTGCCTTTGCTCTGGCCGGAATAATAAAGGAGGATGAGCTTGCCTCCGATTACATAATACCAAGCGCCTTTTATCCCGGCGCGGCCGATATAGTGGCCGAGGCTGTGGAAAAGGCCTGGAAGGAGCAGGAGCAGAAGTAACGGCAAAATTAAAAGGAGCCTTTTCAAAACCCGCGGCGGTCGGAGTTTATGAAGGCTCCTATTTTTGTCCTGTAATTCTTTTTACAATGTAGGAAATATCGCGAAAGCCTATGTGGAGGATGCTTCGCCGTCACTTTCCTTCACTCTTGAAGAGATCTTTCGCTCTCTGCTGTTGGCCCATTTAACGACAAAAATCTGTATTACTCCTGCCGTAGGAACGGCCAGAAGCATTCCCAGAATACCTCCGAAATATCCGAATACGCTGACAGCCAGCAGTATCATAAGGGGATGGAGCCCTGTGGAGGTTCCCACAACCTTAGGATAGATTATGTTGGCGTCTATCTGCTGTACGACCAGGAGGATTATAACGGCCAGGGCGCCGTGCCAGAAGCCTCCCGTAAACAGCCCCATGAGAAAGGCGGGTATCATGCCTATTACAGGACCGAAGTAAGGTATTATGTTTATGATTCCGGCAAACACTCCTATAAATACAGCGGCCTCAAGCCCCATAACCGAAAGGCATATGGATGAAAGGACAGCTACAAAGACAGAGTCTATGAGAGCTCCTCTTATGAACTTGGAAAGAACCTTGTTGATCTCGCTGAGAGTTTCGGTAACAACGGCGTTGCCCTTCTGAGGAAGAACGAGATGAAGGAACTTTCTCCAGAGTCCCAGGAAGAACCGCTTGTCCTTCATGAGATATATGCTTACGATGATTCCTATTACAGTGTTGACCAGGCCGCCGCCGATATTTGTGGTATATCTTATAACCAGGGAAGCGCTGAAGTTGTCGCTCAGCCATTTGAGCAAAGCGTTGGTCACATCCGTAAGCTCCTGAGAGAAAACTCCCGCGGGCAGGTTGGCGTCTATCCAGTCTCTGAAGGCGTTTTCGTACTGCACTATACCGTTGAGAAGATTGTGGAAGGTGGCCGGGAAATCATTGAAATTAACCTGACCAAGTATCATTACGGCAAATCCGTATATTATGGCTACAATAGCGGCCATGACCAGAATATATGTCAGGAGGACGCTGATAAAGAAGGTCCTCTTTTTTGATTTTTCCGCTTTTACAGGGTCTGCGGGAAGCTTTACGATTTTTCTGAGCAGCCTTCTGTTTATAAGCTCTGCCAGAGGATTGAGAAGAAAGGCCAGAATAAGGCCTATTATAAGCGGAGCAAAAGCGTCGGCCAGAGTTGAGACTGCCTTAATAAAGCTGGAAGAGAGCCAGCTTATGTTAGTGATTATTGCGTATATGAGATATAGTATAAGTGCGTTGAAGGTTATAAAAAAACTGGCCTTTATGAAGGTGTGCTCCTTCATTATCGCTTTGAATCTTTCCATACTCTTCCCTCCCTTGTCAATTTATTATATACTATGGAAGACAGGTTATCAATATTAAAAGGATGGTGTGTCAAGAGGTGAAAGCTATTAAAATCCCGGAACTTTTAGCGCCTGCGGGAGGCGCCGAGCAGCTTAAGGCGGCGGTACAGAACGGAGCGGATGCCGTATACATGGGCGGACCTCTTTTTAATGCCAGAATAAAGGCGGAAAACTTTACGGAAAAAAACATGAAAGAGGCTGTGGATTACGCTCACGAAAGAGGCGTAAGGGTCTACGTAACAGTAAACACCTTGCTAAAGGATGATGAGCTTTTAAAGGGATTTTCATACATAAATTTTCTGTATGAAGCCGGCGCCGACGGAGTTATACTTCAGGATATGGGACTTGCGCGCCTGGTGAGGAGGTATCTTCCCTCCATGGCCATGCACCTTTCCACTCAGGCAACCGTCTACAACTGGAGAGGAGCTGTCGCCGCGGCATCAATGGGATTTTCCAGAATAGTTCCTGCCAGGGAGCTTACCCTCCATGAGATAAAGGGGATTGTTGAGAAGTGTCATGGCATAGGAGGCGAAGGAGAAGACTGTCAGGTGGAGGTCTTTGTCCACGGAGCCATGTGCATGTGCTATTCAGGGCAGTGTCAGATGAGCAGGGCTCTGGGAGGCTCAGGCGGCAGAAGCGGCAACAGAGGACTGTGCGCCCAGCCGTGCAGGCTTCCATATGAAGACAAAAAGGGTAAAAAGGGATATTTTCTCAGCCCCGGGGACATGTGCCTTCTTGGCCATCTTCGCGGCCTTTGTGAAGCGGGGGTTGATTCTCTTAAAATAGAGGGACGTATGAAATCGCCTCAGTACGTGGCGGTAGTGACCTCAATTTACAGAAAATATCTGGACATGTGGGGAGAAGGAAGGAGCCTCGAGCCTCAGGAGGATGATATGAAGCGCCTAAGGCAGATATTCAGCAGAGGCGGCTTCACCTCAGGCTATATAAAAGGAAACCCGGGACCGGAGCTGCTGTCGGGAAGAAGTCCGAAAAATTCCGGAATATACGCGGGCTCGGTAAAAGGAACAGGGAAAGGAAGCAGCCTTGTGGACATAGAGGCGGAGGAAAAGCTGTCTTTGGGAGACGGCGTTGAGATAATAAACAGAGAGACAGGAGAAATCTGCGGCAATGTGATTTCCTATCTTAAGCCTGTGGGAAAGGGAATTATCAGAATAGGAGACATAAGAGGAAGAATAAGCCGGGGAGATCCGGTATACAAGGTGACCGACAAAGCCCTTATAAAGGAAGCGGAAGCTTCATACAGAGATGACTTTCGGAGAAAGATTCCCGTAAACATTAGGTTTACGGGGAAAAAAGGCAGCCCTCCCATCCTTGTAATGGAGGAGGCTGAGCCGGAAATTCCGGGAAAAGGGAAAAGTGTCAGCGTCACCGGCAGACTTCCTGTGGAAAAGGCTGAGAGAAAGCCCTGGGACAGGGAGAACACAGAGGCCAGGCTCCGGAAGCTGGGCGGCACAATATTTGAGGGAAAAAACGTAGAGGTGGATATAGACCGGGATGCGACGGCTCCCGTAGCTGTTATAAATGAAATGCGGAGAGAGGCGGCCGAAAGGCTGGCGGAAAAAAGGAAAGGCTCTCGGAGAAAAGGACTGACAGAGGAAGACATAAACAGTATCGCGGAAAAGGAGGGGCTGGGCAGAGAGAAAATAGAAGCTGAAGAAAAGGGATACGCTGTTTACGTATACAGCCGGAAAGCGTATACAGCCCTCAGGGCCGGCGACCTGACGGAGGGAAGGCTCACAGGAAGGCCCCTGAAAGAGGGAGAGACGCTGAAGGTGTTCCTCCCTCTGGAAATATACATGGAGGATGATTTTCAGGCTGTCAACAGCTCCCTGTGGAAGGCTTCGGAAACGGGAAGGGTTGAAATAATCCCATATCTGCTGAATATAACAAATGGCGGTCTTGACAGGTACCTGGAGGAAAATCTGGAGCGTGTGGCGGACAGAGTCAGGTCCGCTGGTATAGCGGTAGGCAATCCCGGCTGGATAGATGAATTTCGCGAAAGAGGCGTAAAAGTATGGGGAGATTACGGGCTCAACGTTTTAAACAGGCAAAGCGAAAAGGCCTTTGAGGAGATGGGAGTTACAGTCGCCGCCTTTTCTCACGATGCCGACTGGTTTTACAGCGGGGACATTCCTCTTATGATAACGGAGCATCCTCTGACAAGAAGACGCTTTAAGGACAGAAAGGGCGAAGGCTATACTGTAATGGAATGGTATGAAAAGGATAAATATCTTATCTTCAGAGACGGAGAAAAAAGAAAAAGAGAGCCTCTTGGGGAAGGGAAGAGAATGATATATATGAAGTGAAAATTCAATCTCCTGCCCATTCATTTATCGGTACCATTATTCTTCGAAAAAGGGGCGGCAAAAAAGATTCAAAAAAGGGAAAAAAGTTGTTGACAAGGTGTTACCTCGATGGTAGTATATTAAATGTTCGCAGCAAGCGGGCAAGAGCTTCCGAAAGAGAATAAGGGAGCGCGAAGATTGAAAACTTCATAGTGTAGAAAATCGAGTCCAAAAGACAAGAGACAAATACTTCGTAGAGATATGAAGTAGAAGTCTCCGACAATTCTAGAGAGAAAAGACGGATAAGAAGAAGCGCAAGCGAGAGCTTGAGCAAAGGAAAGAACGAGAGCGTCCGAAAGGGCGATCGGAGATAATTAAAAAAAGAGTTTGATCCTGGCTCAGGATG
>DVMP01000138.1 GCA_018714925.1 Candidatus Allocopromorpha excrementigallinarum | reverse complement strand
TGACAGAAACGAAAACAAGCACCATAATATAGCGAAACGATGTATAAAAAAAGGAGGCAGACGCGATATTTTCCTGGGAACCAGAGAATGTCAGGGCTATGTGGAGGACTGCGTCTACGGTGAAGGGAAAGGAGCCTATGACAGATACGGAGAGTTCCCTCTGGGAGTGATGTTTCACGGGTTTACATACCCTGATGAAAATCCCGATGGAAGGTATCTGTCAAGATTCTGGAAACCTGTAATGAAAAACGGGGAAATAGAATTCATAAGGCCTGAGGAATGCTCTATGGTGCGTGAGCTGCCGGCTTTTGAGCCGAGGGTGTTTACAAGGGGAGAAAACCTTTCATTTGCAGATGATCTTAATATAAAAGAGCTGTTTGGAGGTGAGGGGGATTGAGCTGGATAAGCGATCTTTACGAAACATATGAGAGTAATTTCAACATGGACAGGCTGGACTTTAAAACAGGAAGGATGCCGCTGCCTATATCTCATACTACCCAGCAGGCGCAGATAGAAATATTTCTCGATAAAAGAGGCGATTTCGTAACAGCGGAGGCTCTGGATAAGGAAAACAGCAAAACCGTCATACCTGTAACAGAGGACTCGGCTTCAAGGACAAGCGGAGCATGCGCCCATCCTCTTGAAGATAAGCTGGAATACATAGCGGGAGATTTTGAAAAATACACAGGTATCGACAACAGCAAAAAGCACGGCATGTATCTTGAGGAGCTGTCAGGGTGGTGCGAATCCCCTTATTCATGCAGGCAGATCGAGGCGGTAAGGGAATATGTTGAGAGAAATTCCATGATGGCGGATCTGGTCAGAAGCGGAGTTCTTAAGGTATCGGAAGAGGGAAGGCTTACAAATGACAAGATAAACAATATTGATCAGAAAGACTGCTTTATAAGATTTTCCGTGGACACGGCGGATCCCGGAGAGGAGACCGCCCTTTATAAAAGCAAGGAGGTATTCAGACGTTATATTGACTACTATGGATCGAAAAGCGGAAAGGAAGCTCTTTGCTATGTCTCCGGAGAAATAAAGCCATGCTCTGAAAAGCACGGAGCAAAAATAAGAAGCGCGGGAGATAAGGCCAAGCTCATATCAGCCAATGACAACAGCGGCTTTACATACAGAGGAAGGCTGTCTGAAGCGGACCAGGTGCTTTCCATAGGCTATGACGTTTCCCAGAAGGCGCACAGCGCCTTAAGGTGGATCATGGAAAAGCAGGGGTTCAACGCGGGAGAAATGAAAATAGCCGCCTGGGAAATATCGGGAAAGGAAGTCCCGGAAGTACTTTCGGAAGGCAGCGATATTATCTTTCAGGGAAAGTTCGAGGATTTGAAGGAAAAGGAAGGCGGGATAGACGAGGCCTACGCCAGACGGCTCAGGAGCGCATGCAGAGGCTACAGAGAAAATCTGGGAAATAATTCCCATATAGTTGTAATGGGAGTGAAGGCAGCCACAACAGGAAGGCTTTCCATTTCCTTTTACCACAAGATGAGCGGGTCACGTTTTATGGAAAACATAGAGAAATGGTACAGCACATGCTACTGGAGCATTCTGGACATGAGAAGAGAAAAAGGAAAGCGCAGGTTTACGGGAAGTCCTCCTCTTATGAAAATGGCGGAAGCTGCCTTTGGAAACAGAAACAGCAAGGTGCTCACCAGCACCTATGAAAGGCTGGTTCCATGTATAATCCTGGGCCGGAGAATCCCAAAGGACATTGTGAGAAAAGCTTTTTTAAGGGCGGTTAATCCCGCTTCCTATGATTCGACAGTTCAATGGCAGGTGGATGTGGATACAGCCTGCGCCATGATAAGAAAGCTGAGATATGATATGAAAAAGGAGGAATGGAGCGTGTCACTGGACAGAAACGAAAAAGACAGAAGCTATCTTTTCGGAAGGCTTCTCGCCGCGGCCCGAAAGCTGGAGGAGGTTGCTTTGTATTTAGACAAAGAAAACACGAGATCTACATCGGCGGAGAGATATTTCAACCAGTTTCAAAAGAAACCTGCGAGCACATGGAAAACAGTGAGAAACAATCTTGAGCCTTATATACTGAAGCTGAAGGGAAAAAACCGTACATACTATGAAAGAGAGATCATGGCGATAACGGATATGTTCGACAAGGAAAAATTTGAAGATAATTCCAGGCTGTCGGAGCTTTTTCTGCTGGGATATGACAGCCAGTACATGAGTTACAATGATAGCAGGGAGGAGAAGGAAAATGCTTAAGAACAAAATAGATTTCGCGCTGGTTTTTACAGTAAAAGATGCCAATCCAAACGGAGATCCTCTTAACGGAAACAGGCCCAGAGAAAACTATGAAGGCTATGGAGAGGTTTCCGATGTATGCCTTAAGAGAAAGATAAGAAACCGTCTTCAGGATGCGGGCTTCAGCATATTTGTTCAGTCCGATGACAGAAGCGACGACGGCTATAAAAGTCTGAGTGAAAGGGCGGCGGGCGCTGAGGAGCTTAAAACGGCGGGAAAGGACAGAGAGGCCTATGCCAGGGCAGCGTGCGCCAGGTGGATGGATGTGAGAACCTTTGGCCAGGTGTTTGCCTTTAAAAGTAAAGACACCAAGGGGGTTTCCGTTGGCGTAAGAGGACCTGTGTCCATACATTCGGCTGTAAGCCTTGAGCCTGTAAACATAACCTCCATGCAGATAACGAAAAGCGTCAACAGCGAACCGGGAGAGAGAAAGTCGGCTGATACCATGGGAATGAAGCATACGGTGGATTACGGAGTATATGTGACCTATGGCAGTATAAATGTACAGCTGGCTGAGAAAACAGGCTTTTCAGACGATGATGCAGAGGCTGTAAAACAGGCGCTCATATCCTTATTTGAAAACGACAGCTCCTCGGCAAGACCTGACGGCAGCATGGAGGTGTACAAGGTGATCTGGTGGAAACACAACTGCCCGGGAGGTCAGTATTCATCCGCAAAGGTACATCGTACCCTGAAGGTTTCCAAAAAGAGGGAAGAGCCAAGGACCGTCCAGGACTATGATATTTATGTAGAGCCTCTGGAGGGACTTGAAGCGGAGATATACGATGGAGTATAGAGAAGAGGACTTTCTCCAGCTTTCCGGAATACAGCATTTTGCTTTCTGCCCCAGACAGTGGGCGCTTATACACATTGAACAGCAGTGGGCCGACAATCTGAGAACTGTAGAAGGCAACATAATTCATGAAAGGGCCCATGAAGGCCAGCTGCGGGAAAAACGGGGAAGCGTTATAATATCAAGGGGGATGTCTGTATTTTCAAGAAGCCTCGGAATAAGCGGCATATGCGATGTAGTCGAATTTCACAGAAGTCCTCAGGGAACGGAGCTTTTCGGTGAGGAGGGAAAATATCAGGTCCTTCCTGTGGAATATAAAAAAGGAGTCCCTAAGGAAGGCTATGAGGATGTCCTTCAGCTGGCGGCCCAGGCCATGTGCCTTGAAGAAATGCTTGCCTGCAGAATAGAAAGAGGTTTTCTCTACTATGGGGAGACACGGAGAAGACTGGAGGTTCGAATAGATGAAGAAATCAGAAGGCGGACAGAGGAGTGCTGCAGACAAATGCATCGCCTTTACGAACGGGGAAACACTCCCAAGGTGAAACCCTCCAAAAGATGCAATGCCTGTTCACTTAAGGATATTTGCATGCCCCGACTGAGCAGAAACAAGTCGGTCGTGAAGTATATAGATGATATGATCAGAGGAGGAGGGGAATGAGGAAGCTGCTGAACACATTATACGTAACCACTCCTGATAAATATCTTTCCCTTGATGGGGAAAATGTTGTGGTTCTCTCCGGCGGACAGGAGGCGGGCAGGGTGCCCTTACATAATCTTGAGGGAATAGTCACCTTCGGATACACAGGAGCCAGCCCCGCTCTGATGGGATACTGCGCGCAAAAGGGAATATCCCTGCATTTTCTCAGCAAAAGCGGCAGATTCCTGGCAGAGGTATGTGGAGATCCCAGGGGCAATGTCACTCTCAGAAAGACTCAGTACAGAATTTCTGAGGATAACAGCGCGGGGATAAAAATCGCGAAAAATATGATTATCGGGAAGGTATATAACAGCAGATGGGTGTTGGAAAGAGCTACTCGAGATCATCCTGACAGGGTGGATGTGAAGAGGCTGAAGGAGGCTTCGGCATTTTTGCGCGGCACACTGGATAAGATAGTAAAATGCGGGGATATGGATGAGCTCAGAGGCCTTGAAGGGAGCGCTGCCGGCAGATATTTTGAGGTTTTTGATCAGCTGATACTTCAGGATAAGAAAAACTTTTTCTTCAGAAGCAGAAACAAGAGACCGCCTCTTGATAATGTGAATGCTCTCCTGTCATTTGTGTATACTCTTCTTGCCAATATGTCCTCAGCTGCTCTGTCTTCAGCGGGGCTTGATCCTTACGTGGGATTTTTGCACAGAGACAGGCCGGGAAGAGCCTCTCTGGCTCTCGATCTTATGGAGGAGATGAGGCCTGTTATGGGGGATCGCTTTGTGCTTACCCTTATAAACAGAAAGGTTATATCAGCTGATGATTTCGTACGAAAGGAAAACGGCGCTGTGTTTTTAAATGATGAGGGAAGGCGCAGACTGATTGCCGCATGGCAGGAGAAAAAGCAGGAAAAAATACAGCATCCCTTTCTGGAAGAAAAGATGCAGTGGGGGCTTATCCCCCATATTCAGGCAAAGCTTCTGGCCAGGCTACTCAGAGACGATATTGATCAGTACCCGCCTTTTATGTGGAAGTAGGTGATGGTATTGCTGGTGCTTATAACATACGATGTGAATACTCAGACATCCCAGGGGCGCGCCCGGCTCAGAAAGGTGGCGAAGCAATGTATGAATTACGGCCAGCGCGTTCAGAACTCGGTTTTTGAGTGTGTAATGGATGCTGCCAAGGCTCGGGAAGTAAAAGAAAAGCTGATTAAGATAATAGATGAAGAAAAGGACAGCCTGAGATTTTACTATCTTGGAAACAACTACAAGACCAAGGTGGAGCACATAGGGGCAAAGGAAAGCTATGATCCGGAAGGACCCCTGATAATATAATGACCCGGGCGTTTATTTAAAATTTTTCAGGTGCGAACCGGAAGCTCTCATGAAAACCTGGAGAGATTCGCACCATAAAAAGCCGGAATAATGGAAAAAAGCGGCATATTAACCGGAAATTAAAGGAGAAAGAATCAGCAGCACACAAGATAATGGGGATGCTTTTGAGACTTTAACCATATGTCGCAGTCGCGCTCCCCCTGGAGCGCGTGGATTGAAAATCGGTCACTTTGTAGCTTCGTGCCTGTCCACCTAGTCGCGCTCCCCCTGGAGCGCGTGGATTGAAAATTGTACAGCTCCATAAAATCATCAAGCCTTAAAGTCGTCGCGCTCCCCCTGGAGCGCGTGGATTGAAAAGGCAGTATTATCAACAAATAATTTATCTGAACGGGTCGCGCTCCGCATGGAGCGCGTGGATTGAAAAAATTGTTTCTTGGATTTGATATTCATCAAGCTTTTGTCGCGCTCCGCATGGAGCGCGTGGATTGAAAAGACCCTTGTAGTAACTGCATCGGCCGGTAATCCGTCGCGCTCCGCATGGAGCGCGTGGATTGAAAATCGTCCATTATAACCCTATTCATGGCATATCCACGTCGCGCTCCGCATGGAGC
>DVMP01000137.1 GCA_018714925.1 Candidatus Allocopromorpha excrementigallinarum | reverse complement strand
TTTCAGGCCCCTTCTCTTCCTGAAAAAACCTCTTTTTCTTCATATAATTGGCACATCCCTTGCGTATCATATAGATAGCGTCAAATGGCGCTGACCAGAATTGGATAAGCTATTTATATTAATAAAAGGAGGACTTTAAAAATGGCAATGAGTTCACATGATTATGTTGCAGGCCTGGTTGCAAAAGGTAAGGCTGCCCAGGAAATCGCCAACGGTTTCACTCAGGAAGACGTTGATCTTCTTACTTCAGCGGTCGCTTATACTCTCACTAAGCCTGAAAACGCTCGTAAATACTGCGAAATGCTCGTTGAGGAATCCGGCATGGGTATCGTTGAGGACAAGATAGCCAAGCTGTACGGAAAAGTAAAGGGCGCTTACATCCAGATGAAAGACGAACAGTCTGTAGGCTGCCTGGAAAGAAACGAAGCTACGGGAATGGAAAAATGGGCCAAGCCAATGGGCGTTGTTGCCGGTATCATGCCTGTAACCAACGGAGAGGCTACTCCTATAGTTAAGGCCAACATGGCTCTTAAAACAAGAAACGCTATAATCCTTGCTCCTCATCCAAAGGCAAGAAAGACTAACGAAACTATCGTGGCTCAGATAAGAGCGGTCATCAAAAAGCTGGGATATCCTGAGGATCTGGTTCAGGCCGTTGAACCTGAAATGGTAAATCTTGAAACCTCAAAAGAGCTGATGAAGCAGTGCGACTTCATTCTGGCTACAGGCGGAGAGGCTCTCGTAGAGCAGGCTTACTCCTCCGGTACTCCTGCTATCGGCGTAGGTGTAGGAAACACTATCTCCATAGTAGACGGTTCCACAGATATGAACAAGGTAGCTGAAATGATCGTAAGATCAAAGGCTTTTGATAACGCCACTTCATGCTCAACTGAGAACAATATCATAGTATTCGAAAGCTGCTATGATGAATTCGTAAAGGCCATGGCCGAACACGGCGCTGTTCTCTTCAAGGAAGGCTCCGATGAAAAGGCAAAGCTTCAGAAGGCAATGTGGCCTAACACTCCTAACGATCACGTTCTTAACAGAGCCATCGTTGCTCAGAACGCTGAAAAGATCGCCGAAATCGCCGGTCTCGACGTACCTGCCGGCACTAAGGTTCTCATGGCTGAGGAGCTTAACGGCTTCGGTCTTGATCACCCGTTCACAGGCGAAAAGCTTTCACCTGTTTCAGGAATCCAGAAGGCAAAGGATTTTGACGACGCTCTTGACAAGCTTCTCAAAACTCTCGACTACATGGGCAAGGGCCACTCCTGCGGTATCCACACTTCAAACAAGGAATATGTAGACAGACTGGCAGCTGTTGTTCCTGTAACAAAGGTAGTTGTTAACCAGCCTCAGTGCCTGACCAATTCCGGCGGCTGGAACTGCGGCTTCCCTGTATCCATGACTCTCGGATGCGCTACATGGGGCGGCAACAGCATTTCCCACAACGCTACATGGAAGGATCTTCTCAACTTCACTTACGTTTCAAGAGAGATACCTTCATGGCAGCCTGATGACGCCGTTCTCTTCCCTCAGGAACTGAGAGACAAGGTAGACAAATAGGATAATAATCCGATCCACATGTAGGAACAGGTATTCGTTTATTTATGGAGAGAGCAGCGTGCTCTCGCGGCTCTCTTCAAATCAATATAAAGGAGAATTTAAAATGTCAACAATCAAAGAAAAAAGCTTAAAGTACAACCTGCATTCATGGAGCGCCCAGGGCAGCCTCAATCCTAAGGTTATAACTAAAGCCGAAGGAATCTACTTCTGGGATGAAGATGGCAACAAGTACTATGACATGTCAGCTCAGCTGGTTAACTCCAATCTGGGTCACGGCAACAAAGCTCTTATCCAGGCTATTAAGGATCAGGCTGACAAAATGCCGTTTATGGGACCTGGATTCGCCGTTGACGTAAGATCCGATGCCGCTGAAGCTATCGTAAAGCTCTCCGGACTGAAGAACGCCAAGGTATTCTTCACAAATGCCGGCGCAGAAGCTAACGAAAACGCCATCAAGATCGCCAAGCAGTACACAGGAAGATGGAAGATCTTCTCAATGTACAGATGCTACCACGGTTCATCCGCCGGCGCCGGAATGCTCACAGGCGAGCCTAGACACTTTGCCAACGAGCCTGGTCCTGCAGGCTACATCAAGTATGACGGACCTTATGCCTATAGAGCTCCTAAGCAGGTAAACTTCAAGGATGAAGATGATGTTGCCGATTTCTACCTTGAGCTTCTGGAAAACCAGGTGCTCTATGAGGGTCCTCAGAGCATAGCCGCTATCTTCCTCGAGACGGTAGTAGGCTCCAACGGTGTTCTCGTTCCTCCTACAAAGTGGGTAAAGGGCGTAAGAGACATATGCACCAAGTACGGAATCCTCATGGTATGCGACGAGGTAATGGCAGGCTGGTACAGAACAGGAAAAGCCTTCGCTTATCAGAACTTCGGCATCGAGCCTGATCTCGTAAGCTTTGCCAAGGGCTCAACCTGCGGATACGTTCCTCTCGGTGGAGTTATCGTAAGCGAAAAGATACAGAAGTACTTCGATGATCACAAGATGATGTGCGGACTTACCTACAACGCTCACCCAATGGGCTGCGCAGTTACAGTAGCCGCTGTTGAAGAGTACAAGAGACTCAACATCGAAGATCACGTAAATAAGGTAGGAAAGGTTCTCGGCGAGATCCTGGAAGACCTCTCCAAGAAGCACAAGAGCGTTGGACAGGTTAGATACATCGGTCTCTTCTCCGCTATGGAGCTGATTAAAGACGAGGACGGCACTCCTATCGTTTCCTTCAACAACGACCCTGACGGCCTCATGAACAAGATCGTTGGAATGCTCGTTAAGGAAGGCTTCTGGACTTACTCCCATGAGAACATGCTCATCGTAGCTCCTCCTCTCACAATAACTGAAGAAGAGCTGAGAGAAGCCATGGCTATCATGGATAAGGTACTCGATTCAGTAGACAAGATGATTTAATCGCAGAATATAAAGTACTCCTGAAAAAGAAGGCAGCAATGCCTTCTTTTTCTTTGTCCCGATCCCTGCAAACACACGTTTACTTTTTGTTCTTTCTGT
Organism: Candidatus Allocopromorpha excrementigallinarum; assembly: GCA_018714925.1. Taxonomy (GTDB): domain Bacteria; phylum Bacillota; class Clostridia; order Peptostreptococcales; family Anaerovoracaceae; genus Lentihominibacter; species Lentihominibacter excrementigallinarum. Next base: position 23,957 of record DVMP01000137.1, on the reverse strand, counting down.
GATATCATGTTCCTATATAAAGGAGGGTACCATGTTAAAAGAAAGAGAACAGAAGATTCTGGAATATATGAAGTCGGAGATAAGGCAGAAGGGCTATCCCCCTACGGTAAGGGAAATATGCTCAGCTCTCGGCATTAAATCCACCTCTACCGCCCATAAGGATATCGACAGTCTTGTAAAGCAGGGATTTATAAAAAAAGATCCTTCAAAGCCAAGAGCCCTTATGGTGGTGGACAACGATGCTCCCGTCTCCCCTTCTTCCTTTGAAGGCTCGGCTTCCGAAGCTTTAGAGGAAACAGCTCACACCGATGTGGTGGAGATTCCTCTGGTGGGACGCATAGCCGCGGGATCCCCTGTGCTGGCGGAGCAGAATATAGAGGACAGCTTCCCTGTTCCCTCCCGCTTTGTAAGTCCCGGCACCAACTTCATGCTCACCGTTAAGGGAGAGAGCATGATAGAGGCTGGAATAATGGACGGCGACTACATTCTCGTAAATCAGCAGCAGACCGCCAGAAACGGCGACATAGTCGTCGCCATGGTTGACGGCTTTGAAAACGAGGCCACTGTCAAGACCTTTTACAAAGAGGATGGCTATATAAGGCTTCAGCCTGAAAACTCCTCCATGAGCCCCATAATAGTAAAGGACGTGAAGATCCTGGGCAAGGTGAAAGGCGTTTTCAGATATTTATAGGGCAAATATACGCGTACAGATATCATACGGGATTTATATAAAAAAATATTCATCAAAAAAACAGCGGTGGCCGCGATCCCCTGATCGCGGCCACATTTAAATTGTATGAACCTGCGGCTATTTTACGAGCAGTTTCTTTATGCCTGCCTCAAGACCGTCCAGCGTCAGCTCAAACATTGGAAACACCTCGCCTATGGCCTGTATGGTAGTGGATCCGTACGCCCATTCCCATGAATCCCTGGCTATAGGGTTCAGCCATATTTTCTTTTTGTATCTCTTTTCGAATTTTTTAAGCCATTCTATTCCCAGTTCTTCGTTCCACAGGCCTATAATGGAGTTTCCCCCCTTGCGGTAAAGCTCTGAAGGCGCCATGGCGGCGTCTCCCACAAATATCACCTTATATTCGCTGTCAAGGGTATTGAGCACCCAGTTTGTCTCAACCCACTCCTCCTTTTTGCAGTAAGGTGTGGTATAAAGATGGTCGTATATACAGTTGTGAAAATAGTATATTTTCAGATCCTTAAAGTGATTGGATTTACTTACCGCCTGAAACAGCCTGTTGCACAGTCTGCTGTAGGGAAGCATGGATCCATCCGAATCTATGAGAAGGAGAAGCTTTACAGTATTTTTTCTCGGTCTGTCGTATACCAGCTTAAGCATCCCCGCGTTCTCACAGGTCTCGTCTATGGTTTTGTCTATATCCAGCTCAGTCCTCTCTCCGTCCACCCTTGAGGAATACTGTCTCAGCTTGCGGAAAGCCATCTGAAACTGCCTTATGTCCAGTATGGTGTCCTGTCTGAAGTCCTTGAAGTTTCTTTCTCCGGCAATCTGCACCGCCGATCTGTGTCGTCCCCTTCCGCCGACTCTGATGCCCTGATTGTTATAGCCTCCCCGGCCCATGGTGGAGGTTCCTCCCGTACCGATCCAGTAGCTTCCGCCGTCGTGCTTTTCCTTCTGCTCCTCAATACGCTCTCTGAACATCCTCATTATCTCTTCAAATTCCCTGTAGAACCTGTCATCCACATTTCCCTTATCGTTTATGTCACGCTCTCTTTCATCCTGGCTGAGCCACTCCCAGAACTCCTTCGGCAGGTCTTCCGGAGTCTCCACTCCCTGAAAATACTCGGCAAAGACCTGCTCAAATTTATCATACTCGGATTCGCTCTTTATGAGTATGCTTCTGCATAGATGATAAAATCCTGTGAGAGACGCGTGAGCCAGTCCTCTGTCAAGAGCCTCTATAAGTGTCATCCATTCATTAATGGTGACCTCCAGGCCTCTTGCTCTCAGAAGATAAAAGAATTCTAAAAACATACGCCTACCATCTCCTCAGGGAGAAGCCTTTCTCCTTTATTTCATGCATCACATCTATATCCTGATTTTTCTTGAGCAGAACACCTATAAAAGGCATATCCTTTGAAAGGTTGTCCACATCCACACCGCTGATCATAAGGGCCTGTATCCAGTCCAGAAGCTCCGACGTACTCGGCTTCTTCTGAAGATCATCCATCTTTCTTATCTCGTAAAAAGCTTCAAGAGCGTTTTCCTTCAGCTTTTCATCTATATCTCCGTAGTGCACCCTTATGATTTCCTCCATCTTTTCCTTGTCAGGGAACTCGATGTAATGGAAAATACATCTTCTCAGGAAAGCGTCAGGAAGCTCCTTCTCAGCATTGGAGGTTATTATTACTATGGGTCTGTGCTTTGTGGCAACAGTCTCCTTAGTCTCGTTTATATAGAATTCCATCTTATCAAGCTCCCACAGAAGGTCGTTAGGGAATTCCAGGTCAGCCTTATCTATCTCGTCTATAAGAAGAACCACCTGCTTGTCGGAGGTGAAGGCCTCTCCCAGCTTTCCCAGCTTTATATACTGGCTTATATCCGATACGTCTCCCTCTCCGAACTGGCTGTCATAAAGTCTCTGAACAGTATCGTACACATAGAGGCCTTCCTGAGCCTTTGTCGTTGATTTGATTCCCCATATTATCAGCTTCATGTCCAGAGCGTCCGCAATGGCCTCAGCCAGCATGGTTTTTCCCGTTCCCGGCTCGCCCTTTATAAGCAGAGGCTTTTTCAGAGCTATGGAAACGTTTACAGCGTTCATCAGCTCCTTGGTAACTACATAATTGTCACTGCCTTTAAAAACATTCATACTCATTTTAATTTTCGTCTCCTTTGTTTACATTAAATATTCATAATAAAGCTCAGCAGCACAGGCACCGCTATGGAAAGTGTCAGGCCTGATATAAAAGAATAGACGGCGATATCTCCTCTGGTGGACTTTTCCACCACAGGCAGACATACGTCCATAGCCGGGGCTCCCGGTATGCTTATGGTCTCAATATATCCTATTCTTCTTGCTACCGTCGGTATAATCAGTATGCTTATCAGCTCTCTCATTACATTGTGTATAAAAGAAACAGCGCTTATTCTTACGGAATACTCAGCCAGCATGGCCGGAGCGAGAGAATACCAGCCAAAGCCCGCGCCTATACAGAGAGCGTCCCGCACTCCCATGGGAAGCACCAGCGAAGCCAGAGCAGCGGCGGCCAGGGTTCCCCCTATAACGGCAATGGGAAACAGAGCTATTCTCCAGCCCGCCTTTCTGAAGCTGTCAGCTATGGTGCCCTCCGTTCCTATGTCTGTTCCCACAAAAAACAGGAGAACACACAGCCCTGCGGTTATCAGGCCTCCCGAAAAGCTGACTATCCATTGAGGCATAATAAAATATCCGACGGCAATACCTGCTCCCACGGCGCCTACTATACACCAGGTCATAACGCTGCTCGAGCCGTCACTTTTTTCTTCAGCCGGAGCCTCTTCTGTCGTCTTTTCCTTCGCCTCCGCCTCACAGGCCTCTCCGGAGGCTTTTCCCCTGAGAAATCCCTCTCTGTCAAAGCCCAGAGCCTTTCTCAGGATAAAGACCGCCGCCAGGCTTCCCGCTACAGTAAAGAGAGTAATTATGAGAGCCGTAAGCCCTATGGTGTCCAGGGAGCTTACAATGGATTCATCGGCTCCTATTTTCACACCCATAATAAATACGAGGCAGGTTATGGCCGCTGTCTGAACCATCCCTATCCAGGCCAAAGTAATGCCTTTCTTTTTAAGAAAGGCACCGGTAAAATATCCTATAAGCGTTATAAAAAGATAAAGCGGCAATACCCCCATATTCTAAGCCAGTCCTTTTCCGGTCATATGCTCTACACTGACAGCTACAGTATGACACCCATCCCACTGGGCTTTTATGTATTTCATCCCCGCTTCCCGGAAATCAGCGGAATATCTTTCAACAAGCAGCTCAAGAATTCTCTGCTTTTCATTGTCGTCTTCGACGATTTCAGCCTTCCCGAAGCATATTACGCTGCTGTATTCGGTGGTAAATTCGCCCGGCTTTATATTGTCCGCCCCCACAACGCAGAAGGATACCCTGGGATCCTTTTCAATAGCTTCTATTTTATGGCCTTCCTTTGCTGTGTGAAAATATATTTTTCCGTCATGGTAAACATAGCTTACGGGCACTCCGTAAGGATATCCCCCGTCTCCGTTTACTGAGAGAACGCCGTTTGTTCCCCTTTTCATTATTTCAACGGCTTCCCTTTCCGTTTTTTCCTTATCCTTTCTCCTTATTTCTCTGAACATTTGAGAACCTCCCTGCAGATTTTCTTTCCGGATCCGGCTCCTTTCCGCCGAATCCGCCATACCGAATATTATATATTATAGAAGGTCACTTTTCAACCGCCAAACCTTTAAAATTCCCCGGCGCGGACATTTGCCGGCCGGGGCTTTAAGCTTTTATCACTGATTCAGTTACTGTCTTCTTCTATTCCCTCCTCCGTAAAATCCAGGTAGTATTCATAAGCCTCTTCCCAGCTTTCGTATTTTTCCTGTCCCCTGTGATCCGGAAGGTCATAGTTCTCCGCAAGGTAGGCGGAAAGATATTCCGTATATTTCTCCGCACCCATAAAATTCACATGCTTGCTGTTGTAAAAATCCTTTTCCCAGTCAAGACCCAGCTCATGGGCCATTTCCTCCGTATTAAAGTCGAGAACCTCATATCCGCGCTCTCTTACCATGTCCATGGCCGTATTGAATTTTTCCGCCTCACCCGCCTTCATTGAGTAAGGGGACATAACAAAGAGAACGTCCTTTTCAAGGCTGTCGCAGTAGTCCAGCACTTCAATGAGCACCTCCTCCGCTTCAGGGGAAAGCTCTCCTCTCTCCTCTGAATACACAGGCTCCTTCTGGGGAACCTGCTGAAGAGTCTTGGGGCTGGTTACGTATCCCTTTGTCTCGTTTTTAGTATTGAAAAGAAATATGTCCCTGTATGAAAGATCGCCCGTCTCAAGTCTGCTGTGATATTTTATGACAGGTATGTAATAGTCCCAGGAACTTTCGTCGATATTGCTCAGCTCCCCCTCGGCGCCTTCCGTAAATTCCAGCGCTCTGTTTATGGCGTCATATCTGTTTTCAGAATACTTCATGCTGTCCGTTACTCTTCTTATGTGAGCGTCCGTTATCATATCCTTGTTCTTAAGCATCCATCTCAGCTCGATTATATAAAGCTGAGGATCCTGAGTCTTTTCCACCTCCTCTATGAGGTTGGGGACAAAAAACATAGGCATTCCCATGGTCGCCAGAGTAAATACGGTATTTCCCGTGCTCTGATATCCGTAGGGACCGATAAAGTATCTGTTGGAAGCGCTGGTTCCCAGATATACCGCGTCTATGGTATTTTCCTCTTCCGCGTAAAAGGCGTTGAATATCTCCTTGTTGGAATCCGAATCAGCTATGCTGAACACCTCGTTGAGGTACACGAAAAGAACCGCTGCCAGGACCAGAAATATCAGCGCGCGTATTATTATTTTTTTACCCGGGGAGTGATTTTTCGTACTTTCTTCCATATTCCTCCTCAGCCACAGTCAGTGTCTATTCTTCTTCATCGCTTTCCTCCCAGAGGGCGTCGTTGAACATTTTCCACATCTGTCCGTACCCCTCCGAAGCGGGAGTTACAGGCTTTGGTATATTGTTTTCAGTCTCTATTTTTATCTCTCCGTTCTTGGACATGAGCATTATTCTGTTGCCTAAAACGAGAGCCTCCTGTATGTTGTGAGTTATAAAGATAACTGTAGCGTTTTCCTTTTCCTTTATTCTCAGAAGCTCCGCCTGAAGCTTGTTTCTCGTCATGGCGTCCAGACTGGCAAAGGGCTCATCCATGAGTATTATCTTGGGATTGAGCGCCAGCCCCTTGGCTATGGCCACTCTCTGCTTCATTCCTCCCGAGAGCTGATGAGGATAGAGATCTCCCTTGTCTCCCAGGCCTACCATATCAAGATGCTCCTGAGCGATTTTTTCCAGCCGGTTCTTATCCTTTATGCCGTTTATCTTAAGAGGATACTGTATGTTTTTCTTTACCGTCTTCCATGGGAAAAGCTGGTTAAAATCCTGGAACACCATGATTCTGTCAATTCCTGGCTTCTCCACCTTTTTCCCCTCTACGAGAATATCTCCCTCGTAGCTTTCAAATCCGGCAATACATCTTATGAGGGTCGTCTTGCCGCAGCCTGAAGGTCCCAGTATACAGAGAAAATCCCCCTGGTCCACGGTCAGATCAAGATCCTTTATAATATCCCTTGAATCCGGAGAATCGTGGTAGTTCTTCGTAAGCTTTTTCACTTCAAGCAGTCTGCTCATCTCACCATCCCCCATTTCTTTACGGTGTTGCGCTCAATGACCTTAAACACGCCGTATTCTATTATTATACCTATTATAACTATTACAATCAAGGTGGCAAAAACTCCGGCTATGTCGAAGTTGGTTCGCTTCATGAATATATACCATCCTATGCCTGCCCCGGAGCCTGTTGTTCCGAATATCATCTCAACGCTCAGAAGTCCTCTCCAGGCTCTGGCCCATCCCACTCTCATTCCCGAGAGCACACTGGTAAACGCAGCGGGAAGGTATACTCCTCTTACCAGAGAAAGACCTCTCAGGCCTATATTTCTTCCGCCTTCAATGTATATCCTGGATATGGATTTAAAACCGTCCATTATACTCCTTGACATAGGCCAGAGAATGGAATGTACCACTATGAATATTATGGTTCCTTCCCCTATGCCGAACCAGAGTATGGCAAGAGGCAGAAGCGCTACTCCGGGCAGCAGATCGCATATGGATACCACCAGATTGTAAATGGCGTAGAATATCTTGCTTACCACCGCTATGCTGGAAAATACAAAGGCCAGTATTATTCCTATGGCAAGGCCCTTTACTATCAGCGACATGGAGTACAGTGTGTATTCCATAAGACTGTCGTCTTTAAAGCCGTCCACAAAGCTTCCCAGAATCTCACTTACCGAGGGAAACATGATTTCCGGAAAAGCCTGCATCTCATATACTATCTGCCATACGGCTATAAAGCATATTACAAATATAATCTGTGTTCTGACTTCCTGTTTCATTTATTTTCGTGCCTTTCCGGGAATCTCAGTTTCCCTGAACATTATCAAAAGCCAGATCCTCCATGGAGGAAGGACCTTCGTTTTCAAGGAAGCCGTTTTCAGCCATGAATACAGCCATATCCATTACTCCCTTTGTTTCCGTGGAATATACGCAGGCAGGATCGTTGAGCCATGAAAGCATTGTCTGAGCGTCTACGTCCTCGGCTTCACACAGCAGCTCAGCCGCCTCCTCCTTATTCTCGTTTATCCATGTCACAGCCTCCTCAAGAGCGCTTACAACCGCCTGGTAAAGCTCCGGATTTTCTTCGTAAAGACTGTTTGAGGCCACCATGACTATAAAGGAGTTTCCGTCAGGCCATACCTGCTGAAGCCCCTCAACCTCATGTATTCCCTCTTCTGCAGCCTCCTTGAATACGTAAGGAGAGGTAGTAAGCTGACATTCCACGCTTCCTGAGATAAGAGATGACATTCCGTCCGGATGGGACATGGCCACAATATTGTTGTCAAGGGCATGGGCGTCGCCCAGCTCCGCCTCTGACGCCATGGCCAGAAGTATGTGCTGTATGCTGCCTATATTAACAAGGGCTATTCTGTCGTCGCTTCCTATGTCCGCCAGGGAATTAATGCTGTCATCGTTGGACATGATCTTATGAGGCTGAGCCGACATATTGGCCGCTATTTTATAAGGCACTCCGCTGGTTACTCCTGTAATGGCAGGCGCTACTCCCATACCTCCCACATCCACGTCTCCTGAAGCGAAGCCTTCGTTTATGGCCGAGCCGGAGTTGAGAGTGGCCCATTCCACCTCCACACCATCATAGTATTTCTCTATGAGCTTCTGCTCCTTCATCACCTCAAAGGGAGCGTAGGCCATGCCGTACTGGTGAGCAACGGTGATCTGCTCGCCGCCTTCAGAGGAGTCCCCGCCTCCGCAGGCGGAAAGGCTTACCGCCATTATCACGGAAAGGGCCGCAGCCGCGGCGATTATCTTTTTTCTCTTCATTTTTTTCTCTCCTTATTAATTGTAAATTTATTTTTCAACACACATGACTGTTAAAATCATCTGCTGTTAAGTGACGATTTGAGTATCCTTATAAATTCCCTGGAAGCCTTTGACAAATATCTGTTTTTCGGATATACCGCGTATATGTCGCGTCTGCACATTTCCGGCTCCGCCATGTAAAATTTGGGAAACCTTCTGAACCCGCTGTTTTTTATACAGCTTTCCGTCATAAGAGATATACCTACCCCCGCCAGAGTCAGAGCGTAGCTTGTCATGGTCTGCTCCACGCACACCGTATGCTCCGGCCTGAAGCCTCCCTTTTCAAAGAGCCTGTTCATTATCCAGCCTATATGCTGATCCTCCTTGAGAAGGACGAAGGGCAGATCTCTCAGGAGTCGAAAGTCCAGCAGCTTCTCCTCTTCCTCCGCCGCGTCAGAACTGAGGATGCTCTCCGCCGGAATTTCCCTGTCTCCTATGATTTCATTTACAGGCCACTGCTCCGGCACGCATATGAATATTCTTTCGTTGAACAATTTTTCATACTCAAAGTTCTCATCCTGCTCCATGGGGTGAGCTATAAAAAGATCTATCATCCCGTTAAATGCCTTTACGGAGATTTCCGGAATCTTTCCGTCTATTATCTCTATATCTATTCCGGGATACCTTGCCGTAAAGGCGCTTACAGCCTCGGGAAGGTAGCTTATGTTGAAAAAGCTGGCTCCCCCTATGGTAAGGGCGCCTCTTCGAAGATTTTCAATATCCGAAATATGCTTCATAAACTCCTTGTTCAGGGCGGTGAGCTTATTGGCGTAGCGCAAGTACAGCTTTCCCGCCTCCGTAAGCTCAAGAGGCTGTCTGGAGCGATCGAATATACTGGTTCCCAAAAGCTCCTCTGTTTTTTTCAGCCGCGCGCTGAGAGCCGGCTGAGACATCTCCAGCTTTTCGGCGGCGGCCGTTATGTTTTTCATTTCAGCTATTGTCTCTATATATTCAGCCGATATGAACTTATCCATCTTCCGCCTCCTTTATAACCTTTTGCTTATGGATCCATAATAAACTGCTTATGACCAGATGATTTTAATATATTTATGTGAAAAGCATGTGTGTTTTCAGGCAGAAAAGAAAAAATATGTTATAATTGAACTGCTTTGACTGACATTGGTTGAAAAAATACAGGTCTTCAGGAGGACATTTATGAAAATATATCCCTCAGTCGTGGAAAACATCGCCAGAAACGCCGCTCTTTTCCCTGAAAAAACGGCTCTGGCAGACAGCAGAAAATCCTATACATACGGGGAGCTATGGAATCTGATACTTTTCCTTTATCAAAGGCTCCGTGACCTCAACGTGACAAAAGGAAGCTGCGTAGTTATTGAATGCACCCAGAACGCGGATTACATGGCCTGCGAATTTGCCATACAGCTTGCGGGAGGGATTTTCGTTCCTCTCGAGAAAAACGCTTCGGCAGACAGGACTCTTGAAATAATAAAGGACACTGAAGCTGTCCTTTACATGGGGAAATCACCGGCAGAGGGCTGCCCCGCCTCTGTGGGATTCACAACCATAGATGCCCTCGTTTCGCAGTTCGATACCCGGGGCGCGGACTCCCTCCCGGCTGAAGCCGCCGCTCCTTCCTTTCCGGAGGGCGAGAATGTGGCTGAGATTCTCTTTTCAACAGGGACGACGGGAAAATCAAAGGGGATAGTTCTCACTCACACCAACGACACCGCCCTGGCGGAAAACGTCATCTGCGGAGTTTCCATGAAGCCTGACAACGTGGAGCTTGTTCCCATGCCTCTCAGCCATTCCCACGGGCTCAGAAGGACATACGCCAATCTTGTAAACGGCAGCTCCGTCGTTTTCGCCGACGGAGTCACACTCCTCAAGAAGGTGTTTAATTTAATGGATACCTACCGGGTTACAGCCATGGACCTTTCTCCCAGTATGCTTTCCATAATATTTAAGCTTTCAAAGGACAGACTGGGAGACTACGCCCATGTTCTCGATTATATACAGCTGGGCTCGGCCCCTCTCCCCGAGGAGGACAAGGTCCATCTTTCCCGCATACTTCCACGTACGAGACTCTACAACTTCTACGGAAGCACGGAGGCCGGCTGTTCCTGCCTTCTTGATTTTAACTCCATGTCGGGAAAGCCCGGCTGCATAGGAAAGCCCGCCAGAAACGCCCGCTTCATAGTGGTAGACAAGGACAGAAGGGAAATAAAATCCTCCAAGGACAATCCCGGCTTTCTTGCCAGCTCAGGCCCCATAAACATGAAGGGCTATTTCAAGGCGCCTCAGCTTACCGATGAAGTCACCGGAGGCGGCAGCCCCTATATTTACACAAAGGATCTGGGCTACATAGACGAGGAGGGCTATATTTACATGCTGGGGCGCAAGGACGACGTCATAAACTACGGCGGCATAAAAATCGCTCCCGAAGAGATAGAGAGCATAGCGGTCAAATACGGCCCTGTTTCAGACTGCGCCTGCGTTCCCGTAGACGATCCTCTTACGGGTCAGGCTCCCAAGCTGTTCATTTCCCTTGAGGAGGGTGCTTCCTATGATCAGAAGGATTTCAAGAACTACCTTGCCGGAGCCCTTGACGCCAGCAAGCAGCCCAAGTACATAGAAATCACAGATTCAATACCGAGAACCTTTAACGGTAAAATAAAGAGAAATCTTCTTATTGAAAAGGACCGGCAGCCATAAGGCCGCCGGTCCCGTAATTTACAGAGCTTTTCCGCATCCGCGTCATACATACCAGACAGGGATCTGGAGGATGTTATCTCTCAGAGCCCCGGGCTGCGGGCACATACATATTACAGCGCCTGTCCCCCTCTTTTTATCGGGGATTTTATCCAATACCGTAAACGCCGCCGTCAGGTCTGCCGACACAGATGAACTCTTCTTGATTTCTACGGGATACAGGGTCCCGTTTTCTTCTATTATCAAATCTATTTCACTTTCCACAGATTTTTCTCTGCCGTTATCCTTTATTTTTCTTCTGTCTTTTCCCCTGTAATATGATACACAGTATCTGTAGTCAATGCCGTTATTCCCATAAGACTTCAGTATCTCCGATATTACGAAGGTCTCAAAGAAAGCGCCGCTCATAGCTCCGTTTGCCATGGTTTCAGGAGTGAGCCATCTGGTAAGATACGCGGCCAGACCTGTGTCTCTGAAGTATATTTTAGGAGTCTTTACTGCACGTTTAAGAACTGACGAAGAAAACGGCTCAAGAAGATATATTATGCCCGAAGTCTCCAGTATGGATATCCATCGTTTCACCGTTCCCTGGTCCCTGCCGATCTCATCGGCAATGTTGGCATAATTGAGCATCTGCCCCGTTCTCGCCGCCACAGCAACCATGAACTTTCTGAAATCATCCAGGTTCTGAACAGCCGAAAGCTTTCTTACGTCCCTTTCAATATACGTCTTTATATAGCTGGAAAAGAAAGCCGCCCAGTCCACATCTTTATTCTGAAGCTCAGGATAACTCCCTCGATGTATAATTTCCCATATGTTGTCAAAAGCTGCGGCCGTTTCGCTTCTTTCCCTAATATACTCAACAGTTGGCACAAAAGGTCTGCTGAAGGAATCCCTCTTTATTTCCCTCATAGACAGGCCTGCCAGCTCGACTATGCTGACCCTCCCTGACAGAGATTCAGAAACACCTTCCATAAGCTCCAGAGCCTGGGAACCGGAAAGACAGAAGAGGCCTTTTTCATCGCTTTGATCACACCTTATCTTTACATACCTGAAAAGCCCGGGACTTCTCTGTATTTCGTCAAAAATAACAGGCGGCCGGTTAAGCATCATAAACATCTCCGGCTGTTCCCGCGCCTGCTCCTCCATAAACGGATCGTCTAAAGACACATACTTCTTCTCCGGAAACAGCTTTTTTATCATGGTTGATTTTCCGGTCTGCCTTGCTCCGGTAACAAGAACGCATTTAAATGTTCTGTCCGATTTCAGCACAATCTCTTCTATGCTTCTCTTTATATATTCCATACAGCAGCTCCCTTTCGACTAATCCGGAATCATTTTCTCTATTAGTCGTATTGTGCCTTAATTCCATCATTTTGTCAAGAAAATCGGTGTGGCAATAAGCAACGCTCTTCCATGCCGCTCTTTTACATATTAAAACCCTCTGTATATAAAGGCGCCGGCATCGTAGCCCGGTCCGTAAACGCCCAGTATCACAACAGCCGCAAAGGCTCCCAGAAACAGCAGCCACCTCAGAGCAAGAGGTTTTCTGCTTATATCCTCTCTTATTTTTATTCCCTTTTCCTGTCTGTAGCTTATGATAGACCAGATAACGCAGCCTCCCAGCAGTATGACAAAATCCGCCGCGTCAAGGCCAAGGGCGAATATTTCCCCGGAAAAATTGCCGCCGCCTTTAAAAATGCTTCCGAACATGGCTATGGCCACTCCGAATGAGGCCGCCCTCGGGAACATCCTTCCTATGACTATTAGGAAAAATGTTCTCAGTATCCGAAACAGCTTCCAGCCTGTACCTTCCACATTTATGTGAAGAGCCGCCGTAAGCTTCCTGAGATAAGGCTCCAGCAGAAGGCCCAGTATTATGATTCCTCCGTTGTAAAGACCGTATGCTATGTATTTAAACTCAGCTCCATGCCAGAGTCCTATGGTAAGAAATGTAGCCATCTGAGCCACCAGAACGGGAAACAGCTTTCCCACTCTGTCTCCCAGAATGCTTCTGAGTCTTTTTCCCGCCTTTCCGAAGGACTTTGAAAGGGATATGGAAAAGAATATATAATCTCTGCACCAGAAACTGAGAGACATGTGCCATCTTCTCCAGAATTCCGAAATACTGTCGGAGAAATACGGCCGCATAAAGTTATGGGCCATATCTATACCCAGCATAGCGGCTATGCCTCTTGCTATATCTATGCCTCCGGAAAAATCTCCGTATATCTGAACAGTATAGAGAAGCAACGCCACAAAGACGATACCTCCCTGATACTGATCGTAATTGTCAAACACCTGATTTACAAGTATTGCAGCTCTGTCAGCTATGACCAGCTTTTTAAAAAATCCCCACAGAACCAACTGGGCTCCATATGATATATTTCTGTATGAAAAATCATGTCCCTCGTAAAGCTGTCCCGCCAGCTGATCGTATCTGCTTATGGGGCCCTGAACCATCTGAGGGAAAAAGGACACGAAAAGAGCGAATTTCAGTATGCTGCTGTCCGCTTCGATTTTACCCCTGTAAAGATCTATTATATAGGCCGCTGTCTGAAATGTGTAAAAGGATATTCCGAGAGGAATGAGTATTCCCAGGTCTATTATCTTTCCCACACCCAGAGCTTCTATAAAAGGAGCGAAATACTTCACCGCTGCCAGTACGCCAAAATTGGCGACCAGTATAAGAGCCGCCATCTGCCGCTTTTTCTTCTGTACGGAAGCCTTTAAGGCCTTTTTATCCTCCTTCGACAGCCTGTCCTTATGCTCCTGCAAATAAGCCTTATGCTCCGAATTCTGCCTTCCTATATACCTGCCGCCGAAGAAAGTTATCACAGTAGTGAAGAGCACAAAGAGAAAGGTTCTCGGACTTGACATCAGATAAAAGGCATAGCTGGCAGCAAGAAGCGCCAGCCATCTGCCTTTCTTCGGAACCGAATAATACACACATATTACCAGAGCTGCGAAAATCAAAAAATAGAAAGAAGTGAACGCCATTGGTTTCCCTCTTAACTTTTAATTATTCCTGCGCCCTTGTAATGAGCTCCACCATAGCGTCAACCGAGTTGAAATTCTCAGGGAGAAGATCCTCCACCGAAATTTCCACATCGAATTCCTCGTTAAATTCTCCTACTATGGCTACTATATCCAGTGATTCCAGCAGACCGTCGTCTATGAGCTTTTTATTGCTTTCAAAGTCAATATCGCTTCTGATTCCGGTCAGTATTTCCATTATTTTTTCCTTCATAATATAACCCTTCCCGTTAAAATAATTTCCATTGCCGCCCCGGCCGGAAATCCGGGCTGCAACGGCTTTTACACGGATATTATTTTAGCACTTCTCCCTTTGGGAATCAAGGCAAGTATTCCTGTCATCCGTATTTTATCTGCGATCACGCTTCCTGCCGCCGGCGGCCAGAGCCCCCGATACAGCCGCTATAGCCATGATTGTAAGGAAGAGAGCCGGCAGCAGTATACTGTCTCCTGTTTTAGAGAAGATATCCATGGTGTAAGTCCATGTACCCACAAAAAGGACGTTGTCCTCTACAGTCTTCTTTTCTTTATCGTAGCCTGTAAACCTCCATGTGCCCCCTGTAACCTTTACTGACTCCGCCTCAGGTCTGACGGCCCGGACCACGTCTCCTCTGTAATATACATCCCCATCCTCAGGAACGAGAGCCGTCACCTCAAGAGGAAGTCTTTTTCCGTTATCTGAACAGAACTCGTATTTCACCAGCTTGGGTATTTCAAGAACCGTAAGCCCGCTTAATGCCTCCTGAGAATTTTCCACGTTAGAAGCTTTTATTTCCGCGGTATTGACAAGGGTCTGCTCCCGGTCAGGCCCGTTGATTTCACATTGATATGTAAGTGTATAATCTCCATATTCAAGACGGTCTATGATGATCTCAAATCCCTTGTCCGTTACCCTTGTCTCATAATCCTCAACTCCCCTTATGGCGATGCTGTCCTCCAGAACTCGTTCTCCTTCAGGTATGATGTCGATAATACGTACATCCAGACCATAGGCTCCCTTTGTATTCTGGCTGAAGGCAATCTCATACTCCGCTATGTCTCCTGAATAGTAGGCTTTCGTTCTGTCATGGTCCTTGCTTATGGAAAGCTCAGGTCTGCTCAGCCTCCAGGAACCGCTGAAGGACACGTTTTCCTCCTCTACAGTCTTTTCATCGGTCTCATATCCTTCAAACTTCCACATGCCCTCATCAAGGATGACCTCTGTTTTTTCCGGTTCTTTGGCCTTTGCGGTTTCTCCCGTTCTGTACCAGCCTTTATCTTCAGGAACCAGCCTTTCCACAGCTTCGGGCAGAGGCGTTTCGTCCGCTGATCTGAAATCATATTCCACGCCGAACCGACCCTGTATATCCACTGTCTCCGTCGCTGTAACCGTCTCCCTTCCGTTATCTGCAGAGAGAACAGCGGTATTGGTAAGAGAAGCGGCATTTTGCCCTGTCGCCGCCTCCGCCTTATATATAAGGGAATATTCGCCGAATCCCAGACTCGGTATTTTTATCAGAATCTCGTTATCAGTGATTTCTGCTTCATACATGTCCTTCTCCAGACCTGTAATCAAAAGGCTTTTCTCATCCAGCTCAAGTCCCTCCGGCAGCCGATCCTTAAGAATAACATTTTTCCCTTCTATTCCCTCAAGCTCCTGTGCGAAGTCCACGGTATATGTAATCTCATCTCCGTGATAATATACTCCTTCCGACGCTTTCTTTTCCACAGACAGCACCGCCGGATATTCAGTATATTTCCATGCTCCCGTAAACAGGAGATTTTCTCCTTCTATTACAGCCTTCTCCCTGTCATAGCCTTCAAAGGTCCATAGGCCGGTAATACCGTCTACCTGATCTTTTTCGGGAGCCGCGGCCTTTACCTCAGTTCCCCCGGCGTACTCTGTCATGTCTTCGGGAACCAGCTCTATAACCTCCTGGGGAAGCGGACTTCCGTCTGTGCTTACAAAGCTGTACCGGACCGCGAATTTTGGAATTTCCATTACCCTTATATTGGAGGAATGCTCCTTTCTTTCAGCGTTTGAGGCGGTGATCACCGCGGTGTTGGTAAGGGTCTGTGCTCTGTCCTCCGCATCCACCTTCGCTTCATATGTCAGTGTATATTCTCCGTATTCCAGCCTTTCTATATTTATCTCATATCCGTTATCTTCAAATTTTACAGTATACTCCCCTTCTTCAAGGCCTGTAAGGCTGACGGTTTCCCTGTCAAGCCGCAGCCCTTCAGGAAGTATGTCTCTCAAAGCCGCGTTTTCTGCCGTCACTCCCTCTGTTCGTTGAGAAAATGTAATTTTATAGGTCACCCTTTCTCCCCTGTAGTATTCCTTTCCTGTATTTGTCTTCTGTACCGACAGCTCAGGCGCCTCTATTGTTACGGCCTGCAGATTTGTCTCCATTATTATCCCCGATATTTCAGACCGGGCGGTATTCTGTACGGTTTCCACCGGCTCCCGCGGGGCTTCTGCCTCGGTTTTTATTCGCATAGTATATACAGAGCCGTCATATACGGATTTATCCCGCAGGAATTCTTCTCCGAAGCGGAATGTAACCTCTCTTTTCGATTCATCGTATTTAAGTGTTCCCAGATGTGTTACGTTTCTCCCCTTTTCGTCCGTTACCTCAGCCGATTTATAGCTTACCGCCCCGGGGATGTCATCTGAAATGGAAAATAAATCATATGGCGACATTACAGTTACAAAGAACTCTCCTATTCTCTGCTTTACCTCCCACAGGATTTCCTCTCCCTGCCTGTATACTCTGCTGCTGTCCACACTTAGGGAAGGCCGGTCTATAAGACTTTCCGCGTACTGATTGAACAGATATATTTCCGTTCTGCAGTTGGTAAGATAGTGGGTGGATTTAAAAGACCCGTTTTCCGTGGTGGCGTAAAGACCTGTTTTCGTCCACGAATCACGACCGGAGGTTTCCAGCTGAGAAGGTGAATAAAATCCTCCTCCCGATCTTATAAGTACACATGCCGGATAGGTATAATACCTTGTATATCCCCTTATCTGTTTAAAGCCTTCGGCCACACTGGCCACATTTTGTTTTGTGTCTATATCCACAGCAGCCTGAAAGAAAGGATATTCCACGATTTCTCCCGAATCCCCGTAGGTAATCTCATAGCTTACATCAATGGTGTGAGTGCATTTATACCCTTTTCCGCTCATTTTATATGAGGACAGGCTGGTCTCCTCAGACCACAGCTTCAGAAATTCCCCCTTATCCGTGGTCCTGGAATCCAGCTCCTTTGTCTGTACAAGCTTATCTATGTTCATTTTCACGTCAATGCTTCGTCCGTTTATTTTTCCCGCGTCTTTATAGGTTACCGTAATAAGGTCTGTATAGGTCCTGCTTGCTCCTGTGCGGTCTCTCGGTATGTAGAAGCTCCCTCCGCTGTAGGTGACCTGTGATCTGTAAGCGGGATTTATCTCCCATACAGCGTTGGAAAGCCCCGTTTTAAGTCTCGTATCAGGGCTCGCCACAGTATTATTTGTGGGTATCTTCTCTTCAGTTAACGCCTCCGCGCTGCCGGCTCCGCAAAGAACCATAATAACAAGAATCAACAGTATTATCCCTTTTCTCATCTCCCTTAGCCCCTTTCTTTTTCCTTTTTTTTCTTTAATTTCCTTTATTTTACATTTTGTTCTCCCATAAATCAACTGTTTTTTGCTTTTTCAGACTATACTTTCTGTTTTCCCGAAGAATTCTGTTAAATCAACATTCTTCAGGCATAAAAAAATCCCGGCCTTATGGGGTAATCAAAAGGCTGGGATTAACCGGCTAAGCTCTCATGCTTTCTATATTTTCTCTTCAAATATCCTTTTCAGGAACTGCCCCGTATACGACTCTTCACAGAGAGCCACCTCCTCCGGTGTTCCCTCCGCGACTATCTCTCCTCCTCTGAAGCCTCCGTCGGGGCCCAGGTCTATAATATGATCGGCCTTTTTAATAACATCCAGGTTGTGCTCTATGACAACTACCGTGTTGCCGCTGTCAGCCAGCTTGTCAAGAACAGACAGCAGCTTGTCCACATCAGCAAAGTGAAGTCCTGTAGTAGGCTCGTCGAGAATGTACATGGTTTTTCCCGTACTTTTCTTGGAAAGCTCTGCCGCCAGCTTTATTCTCTGGGCCTCTCCTCCTGAAAGCTGCGTACTTGGCTGTCCCAGCTTTATATATCCCAGCCCCACCTCCTCCAGGGTCTGAAGCTGCCTCGATATGGCAGGTATGCTGCTGAAAAATTCCAGAGCCTCCGTAACGTTCATGTCCAGTACGTCGAATATGTTTTTGCCCTTGTACTTTACCTCAAGTGTTTCTCTGTTGTAGCGTTTTCCCTTGCAGACTTCACATGGAACGTATACGTCGGGAAGGAAGTGCATCTCTATTTTTATGATACCGTCTCCGTTACATGCCTCGCACCTTCCTCCTTTTACGTTAAAGCTGAATCTTCCCTTGTCGTAGCCTCTCAGCCTGGCCTCCGGAAGCTTCGCGAAAAGATCCCGTATATGAGTGAATACTCCCGTATATGTGGCGGGATTTGATCTCGGAGTTCTCCCTATAGGCGACTGATTTATATCTATTATCTTGTCGATATTCTCTATGCCCTTTATTTTCTTACATTTACCCGGCTTTTCCCTGCTTCCGTACATCTCGGCGGCTACAGCCTTGTACAGAATTTCGTTTATGAGGCTGCTCTTTCCGGAGCCGGAGACTCCTGTTACACAGACCATCTTTCCGAGAGGTATCTTTACGTCTATATTTTTAAGGTTGTTTTCCGAGGCTCCCTTTATCTCCACGAATTTGCCGTTGCCGTCCCGTCTTTTTTCGGGAACCTCTATTTTTCTCATGCCGCTGAGATACATGCCGGTCACAGACCTCGGGCAGGCCTTTATATCCTCCACTGTTCCCTGAGCCACCAGCTCTCCTCCGTGGATTCCCGCTTCAGGCCCTATATCTATAATGTGATCGGCCGCGTACATGGTCTCCTCGTCGTGCTCTACTACAATAAGGGTATTCCCCAGGTCGGTAAGCCTTCTCAGGGCCGCCAGCAGCTTCTCATTGTCCTTCTGATGAAGTCCTATGCTGGGCTCGTCTAAAATATACAAAACCCCTATGAGACCGGAGCCTATCTGCGTAGCCAGCCTTATTCTCTGAGACTCTCCTCCCGAAAGTGTCGCCGATGCTCTCGACAGAGTCAGATAATCGAGACCCACGTTTGCCAGGAATTGCAGTCTTCCCCTTA
This sequence comes from Candidatus Allocopromorpha excrementigallinarum, assembly GCA_018714925.1. Lineage (GTDB taxonomy): Bacteria > Bacillota > Clostridia > Peptostreptococcales > Anaerovoracaceae > Lentihominibacter > Lentihominibacter excrementigallinarum. Next base: position 4,822 of record DVMP01000137.1, on the reverse strand, counting down.
TCTCCTTGAGTATTTCCTCCGCTATTTTCATATGGGTTTCCGAAAGCTCAAGGCTGTCTATAAACTCAACAGCCTCTACCACCGACATGTCGCAGAACTCTATTATGTTCTTTCCCCCCACCGTTACTGCCAGAAGCTCAGGCTTAAGCCGCCTTCCTCCGCAGGCTCCGCAGGTGGAAACGCTCATATATTTTTCCATCTTTTCCTTTATCCACTCTGAGCGTGTCTCTCTGTAGCGTCTTTCCAGATTGTTTATAACCCCTTCAAAGGTGTGGCTTCTGTTCTGCACCGTGCCGTTTCTGCTGGTATAGGTGTAGTTAAGCTTTTCCTCTCCCGTACCGTATAAAAGAACATCCCTGAACTTTTTCGGAAGCTCCTTAAATGGTGTGTCAAAATCAGCCCCGTATTTTTCAGCCAGAGCTCTTAGAACCTGCCAGTAATAGCTGGTGTACTCCATGGTGGCAAAAACGTTTCCCAGGCACTTTTCGTTTATGCTTTTGTCCTGATCGGGAATTATAAGGTCGGGGTCTATCTTCTGTATAAACCCCAGACCGTTGCACTCGGGACAGGCCCCCATTGGATTGTTAAAGGAAAACATCCGCGGCTCCAGCTCCTCTACGCTTACTCCGTGCTCAGGACAGGCCAGACTGGTGCTGAAGGTTTTTTCCTCTTCCTCTCCGTCTCTGCCTATAAGCACGTTTATGAGGCCTTCTCCATGGCTTATGGCCAGCTCGCAGGCCTCCGACAGCCTGCTCCGGGCGCCGTCCCTCACCTTTATTCTGTCTACCACGATCTCTATGGTGTGCTTAAAGGTCTTTTCCAGCTTTATCTCATCTTCCTCCAGGGATTTTATCTCCCCATCGACTCTCACTCTCGTAAAGCCTTCTTTTCTTATTCTTTCAAGAATCTTTTCATGCTGACCCTTTCTCTGCCTTACTACAGGCGCCATAACCGTCAGCCTTGTCCCCTCTCCCAGGGACATGAGGGTTTCCACTATCTGATCTATGGTCTGACTGGATATTTCCCTTCCGCAGACAGGACAATGAGGTATTCCTATGCGGGCGTACATAAGCCTGAGATAATCGTATATTTCCGTTACCGTTCCCACTGTGGACCTGGGATTTTTGCTGGTTGTCTTCTGATCTATGGAAATGGCCGGCGACAGCCCCTCTATGTAGTCCACATTGGGCTTTTCCATCTGTCCCAGAAACTGTCTCGCGTAGGACGAAAGGCTTTCCATGTACTTTCTCTGCCCCTCCGCGTATATGGTATCAAAGGCCAGAGAAGATTTCCCCGACCCTGAAAGTCCCGTGAGAACCACCATTTTATCTCTCGGTATTGTAACGTCTATGCTTTTAAGGTTGTTTTCCTTCGCTCCCTTTATGACTATATCCTTTAACATTATGCTATTCCCCTGTTTACATCTTCGCCTTGTACTCAAATATAACGTCTCTAAGCTGGGCCGCCCTTTCAAACTGAAGGTCCTCGGCCGCCTGCTTCATTTCCTTTTCCAGCTTCTTCACGTAGTCTGAAAGCTCTTTCTTGGTCAGCTCCAGATGGCTCTTTCCTTCATACTGAAACTCCTCCTCTGCCGCTCTCGTGGCTTCTATTACGCTTCTCACGGCCTTCTTTACGGAGGCAGGCGTTATATTATGCTTTTTATTGTATTCATCCTGTATCTTTCTTCTTCGCTCCGTCTCATCCATGGCCGATCTCATAGCCGGGCTTATGCCGTCGCAGTACATTATAACACGGCTGTCCTCGTTTCTTGCGGCTCTTCCTATGGTCTGTATAAGGGAGGTTTCCGTTCTCAGGAACCCCTCCTTATCGGCATCAAGTATGGCCACAAGGGAAACCTCCGGAATATCGAGACCTTCTCTCAGAAGGTTTATTCCCACAAGCACATCAAACACTCCCAGACGGAGATCCCGTATAATCTCCATCCTTTCAAGAGTGTCTATCTCCGAATGAAGGTATCTCACCTTTATGCCCACGTTCTTCAGGTAATCGGTAAGGCTCTCCGCCATTTTCTTTGTAAGGGTCGTTACCAGAACTCGCTCTCCCTTTTCAGTTACCTTGTTTATTTCTCCTATGAGGTGGTCCATCTGACCTTCTGTGGAATGAGTTTCTATTACGGGATCCAGAAGTCCCGTAGGTCTTATTATCTGCTCCGCGGATATTCCTCCGCTCATTTCCCTTTCATAGGCTCCCGGCGTGGCGCTTACGTAAAGTATCTGGTCTATAAGGCTGTTAAACTCTTCAAATTTAAGAGGCCTGTTGTCCAGAGCCGACGGAAGCCTGAACCCGTAGTCCACCAGGGACTGCTTTCTGGAGCGGTCTCCCGCGTACATGGCCCTCAGCTGCGGCAGCATTACGTGAGACTCATCTATTATTATGAGAAAATCATCGGGTATATAATCTATGAGAGTGTAAGGTCTTGAGCCAGGAGGCAGGCCTGTTATATGTCTTGAATAATTCTCTATACCCTTGCAGGTACCCACCTCTCTGAGCATCTCCATATCGTATCTGGTTCTCTGCTCTATTCTCTGAGCCTCTATGAGCTTACCTCTGTCCTTAAACCATTTTATTCTCTCCTCCAGCTCTTCACTTATGGTCTCCACCGCCCTTTCTATGTTCTCCTGGCTGGTAACATAGTGGGATGCAGGGTATATTGCCACGTGGTTTCTCAGTCCCACGATTTCTCCCGTCACAGGGTTTATCTCCTTTATATTCTCCACCTCGTCGCCGAAAAGCTCTATCCTTACGGCGTTTTCAGCCCCCGCGGGATAAACATCCACCGTGTCTCCTCTTACCCTGAAGTTTCCCCTTTCCAGCACCATATCGTTTCTGGTGTACTGTATGTCCACCAGCTTTCTCAGAAGCTCCTGCCTGTCCTTTTCCATGCCCGGCCTTATGGAAATCACCTGATTCTCATAATCAATAGGACTTCCCAGACCGTATATGCAGGAGACGCTGGCAACTATTATAACGTCCCGCCTCTCGGAAAGCGCCGCCGTGGCCGAGTGTCTCAGCTTTTCTATCTCCGCGTTAATATCGGAATCCTTTTCTATATAGGTGTCGGTGGAAGGCACATAGGCTTCCGGCTGGTAATAATCGTAGTAGGAGACAAAATACTCCACCGCGTTATTGGGGAAGAACTCCTTAAACTCCCCGTGAAGCTGCGCCGCCAGGGTCTTGTTGTGGGATATAACCAGTGTGGGCTTCTGCACCCGCTCGATAATGTTGGCCATGGTGAAGGTCTTGCCGGAGCCGGTGACGCCCATAAGGGTCTGGGCCTTTTTCCCCTCTGCTATTCCCTTTGATATTTTATCTACCGCCTGGGGCTGATCGCCCATCATTTTGTATTCTGATACTATTTCAAAACGGCCCATGTTAAATCCTTTCCTTTACGGCTTTTGATATGTTTATCAATAACCATATATTAAAAAATCATAAGGTGAAACATCAATTTTTACATAATCGCTTTCAAAGTGAGAAAAACGTGCGTATTTCAGTCCCCCGGTTTTCCGGCTAATATTATATCACAGGGCCGGCTCTTAATCAAACAAATGTTCTGCTTTTATTCATTTGCCTGTAAAATACAAAACAGCGGGATGACTGTAGCCATCCCGCTGCTTTTAATTCTCCCGTAAGACCTTTACTCCAGCGTTCCCTTTCTGCAGTAGGCTTTCATTTCCTCAGCAGTCATGTTTTCCAGGCCCAGATCACTGAGGCTCACTCCATCCTGCCACCAGTCTCTTTCATGAAACACAGAGTACAGATTCACAATGGAGTCAATGGTTGTGGTATCTACTCCCAGAGCTTTTCCTATACACGCCCACGGCACCAGGCCGCACGGAGCGTCCTCCGTCAGATACCTGCTCTTAATGTCGTTTGGCCCGCAAATAGGTGTCAGACCTATGTCTCCGTGGATCGCCCTGTAGAGATCCTCCCAGGTATAATCCTTTCCCTCCCTTTCAAGTGCCCTGATATTGGGAAAGCATCTGAAAGGATTTACATTATATCCTAAAGCCCCGGCAACAGCCTTTCTCTCCTCGTCAATTTTTTTATCCAGCTTCATGGCCGAAGGGGTAAGCCCGTGCTCGTACAGATAGAAATTCTGATGAGGGCTTTCTATGGGGCCGGCGTTTAATATGCATGGCCCGCTGTGAAGAGCCGGATTTACCAGAGCCAGTCCGCACTCGAGAGTATCGCTGAATACCTGATCTATATCAAACATTTCCTTAAGATCGTCTATGAGCTCCGCCTCTTTATCCACCGGAAGGAATCCTATTCCTATCTGATCCAGCTCTGTTATGTTAACCTTCCCGTCTTCTATAAGCCTGACATCGTACATCAGATTGTTGGCGTCAACGAATACAGGACATTCCTCTTCTCCGAAGATCTTTTTCATCTTCAGGGCCGCGAAGGCCCCCGGAATACATATCACTACCTGCTCCTTCGTCACCCTGCCCCTGAGAAGCCTGGCGTAATCCTCGTGAGCAAAGGCCGGTGTGAGAACAACTATATATTTTACATCCCTTATGGCTTCTTCGATTCTGTCCGTCACCATGGCCATTTTGAAAACCCCTTCAATTGCTCATACGGATTCTATGATCCCGGTCTCAAAGACCTTTTTCATGTTATCTTTAAATTTCGGCATCTCGTAAAGATTCACTTCAAACCCGCGGTTTACCAGATCCGCGGCCAGTGCGTGAGCGCCGTTGCCTCCTCCCAGAACAGCAATCAGATTTTTTCTCATGGTTTTTCCTTTCTGCTTTTCTACTACAATATATTTATGGTTAATATCCCTTACAGCCAG
>DVMP01000014.1 GCA_018714925.1 Candidatus Allocopromorpha excrementigallinarum | reverse complement strand
AAAGAGAACCGTCTATTTCGGCGTACTTCGAGGATACTGAGGAAAACAGAGAAAAGGTACAGCAGCTTAAAATTGCCGTAATGATGCTTAAAAGCAGGGAACTGGAAGGCGCTTACGGATGGGATGCGGATTTCGGAAGACTTTACGCCGAGGACATATATGTCAATGATGAAGACTGGAAGGATAAGTGGAAGGAGTTTTTCAAGCCTTCGAGAATAACGGACAGGCTCGTTGTAAAGCCCACCTGGGAGGAATACAGCCCTTCGGGAGAAGAGCTTGTAATAGAGCTGGATCCCGGAATGGCCTTTGGAACGGGCACTCATGAAACCACGGCCCTCTGCATGAGGCTTATTGAAAAATACCTGGGCGACAATCCTGAAAGCAGGAAATTACTTGATATAGGCTGCGGCTCCGGCATCCTTTCCATAGGAGCGGCTCTTCTGGGCTGCGGAGAGATTCTGGCCGTAGATATAGACGAAGACGCTGTAAGAACAGCCGCGGAAAATGTGGAGAAAAACGGTCTGGAGAATAAAATAAAGGTAATAAAGGGAGATCTTGCCGAAGGTGTGGATTTTAAAGGGGACATAATAGCCGCCAATCTCATGGCGGACCTGGTAATCCGTCTGGCCTCTTCAGCCGCGGCTCATCTTAATGAGGGAGGAATATTCATATCCTCGGGTATTCTAATGGAAAAGAAGGATAAGGTGGAGGAAGCCATAAGCTCCTGCGGATTTTCAATAAAAGAGGTTGTCTGTGACGGCGAGTGGTGCGCCATAGCGGCGGAGGCGGATGATAATAAAAGGAGGTCCGGGGAGCGGTGAGAAGATTTTTTACAGAGCCTGAAAATATACGTGGGGACATTATTATCATAGACGACAGAGATGATATACGTCACATGTCCAGGGTGCTGCGCATGTCTGTGGGAGACGAGATAGAGGTTTCGGATTCCAGTGAATGGGAATACAGGGCGGTTATAAAAACCATGGACAGAGATCTGGTGGAAGCCGAGATAGTGGACAAGCAGAAATTCTCAGGAGAGCCTGTTACGGATGTTACGCTGCTTCAGGGCATACCCAAGCAGGGAAAGATGGATACGGTAATACAGAAGACCACGGAGCTGGGGGTAAAGACCATAATCCCTCTATTTACCGACAGGGTGATAACCTCGGAAAAGGGCAATATCCCAAAGAAGCTGGAAAGATGGAGGCGCATAGCGGCTGAAGCGGTAAAGCAGTGTAAAAGAGGGGTTATTCCCAAGGTGGAGGAGCCTGTCAGGCTTCAGGAAGCGGCGGAGAAGTTTCCGGCCTTTGACATGGTGCTTTTCCCCTATGAGAACGAAAGGACAACCACCATAAAGGAGGCTCTCAGAAATGCTCTGAAGGAGGAAAGCAAAAAGCCTGTAAAGGTGGCTGTGATAATAGGTCCGGAAGGAGGCTTTTCAGATGAGGAGGCTGTCCTTATAAAGGAAAGAGGGGGCCGGGGAGTATCCCTGGGAAAGACGATACTTCGCACAGAGACCGCCGGAATGGCGGCCCTGGCAATGATTATGTATGAGCTGGAGCTGTAGGCCTGCCGCCTGCGGCCTTTTTTTGAGGAAGCATAACTGTTATTCTTGTGCCTATGCCTTCGGAGGTAAGGACGTCAAAATATCCGCCGTGTCTGTCCACGATCCATTTGGCAATGGAAAGACCCAGGCCTGTGCCGCCGCTGTCCTTGCCGCGGGCGGGATCTGATCTGAAGAATCTTTCAAAGATATGTGATATATCCTCCCCGTTAATTCCCATGCCTTCGTCTTCAACGGCAAAGGCGGGGCAGGATTCTCCGCCTTTATTTTTCAGAAATGCCGACAGAATAATCGAGCCTCCTGAAGGTGTGTATTTTGCCGCGTTTTCCGCCAGTATTCTTGCTGTCTGTTTCAGCATCGCGGAATCGCCCTTTATGGTAAGGGCCTCCTTACATGGGCGGAAGATATACTTGTGATCCTTATCTATCATGGAGGATTCCTCATATACCTCCTCTATAATTTCATTGAGAGATATATTCTCCATGTGCAGCTTTGTTCTGCCGCTGTCTCCTCTGGCCAGAAACAGGAGCTGCTCCACAAGCCTGTTCATATGCTGAGTTTCACTTTTTATGGCTTCTATGGATTCCTCCAGAATCTTTTCATCATCCTTTCCCCATCTGTCGAGCATACTGACATACCCCTGAAGAACGGCAATAGGTGTTCTCAGTTCATGGGAGGCGTCGGAGACGAAGCGTGACTGCTGTCTGTATCCGGCTCTTATTCTGTCCAGGAGAGAGTTTATGGAGCTCTCAAGATTCTCCATTTCAGCGTTGCCCGTGTTGACATGAGCGCCATCCTTCATGGGGCTTACAGAGTTGACGGCGCTTTCAAGCTCATGGAGAGCCTGCTGGTCAAAATCAGCGGTGTCGCCGAAAAACTGCGCCTTAAATGCCAGCTCATCGAGAGGCGCGAGATGTCTTCTCACCTTTCCGGCGCCCCATATGAGGACGCCTGCCAGTATGAGAAGCTCCACAAAGGCGATAACATAAAGGCAGGAGAACAGATTAAGGAGAAAGGTGCCGGAGTAAACACAGAAGGAGTCGCCTTTATCATCCTCAAATACGTAAAAGCTCTCGGAAAGCAAAGCTCTGAAGCTTCGGGGGAAAACAGGGCTGATTTCAGAAAGAGAAGAGCGTTTAAAATCTCTGAAGGCCTCGTCATCTTCTGTCAGCAGCTCTTCTTTCTCAAGGGAGGCAAGGGAAGAGAAGCCCCTGTGAGAGGAAAGGCTGAAGGAGTCCTTCTCTGAGGTTTCGGCCGACCAGCACCATATGGATACGGAAAGGACCGCCAGGAGAATATCTATAAGAAGAAAGGAGGAAAAGAGCCTGAGAAACAGATCCAGATTTATTCTTCTTGATATTGATTTTGTTCGTTTATTATCCTTCATTTTATCATATACCCCACGCCGCGCACTGTTTCTATTATCTTTTCTCCGAATTTATCGTCGATTTTGCTTCTCAGGTAGTATATATAGACGTCCACTATGTTAGTCTCTCCCATATAATCATAGCCCCATACCTTTTCAAGGAGAGTATCGCGGGAAAGGACTATGGAGCGGTTTTCCAGAAGAACCTCCAGTAAGATGAATTCACGCTTTGTAAGATCTATGGGAGTCTGATCATAGGTGACAAGGTGACTGTTTCTGTCCAGAGAAAGACGGCCCGATGAGAGGATAGAGGACCGCCTTTCCGCCTTTCTGTTACGTTTAAAGGCGGCCCTTATCCTGGCAAGAAGCTCCTCTATGGCAAAGGGCTTGGTAATATAGTCATCGGCTCCCATATCAAGGCCTGAGACCTTGTCGCTTACGGAATCCTTAGCTGTAAGCATTATTACGGGAACATCGGAGACCTTTCGAAGCCTCCTCAGAATCTCCATACCTGAGAGACCGGGCAGCATTACATCCAGGAGTATAAGATCCCAGCCTTCTTTTTCCGCCAGGAGGAGACCATCCCGTCCGTCGTGGGCCTTTGAAACCTCATAGCCCTCGTGGGAAAGCTCCAGCTCGACAAATCTTGCTATTTTTTCTTCATCTTCGATTATAAGTATCTTTTCATTCATGGGAGAGTCCTTTCTTCCCTTATATTAATTTCAATCAATTTTTATGGTCTTTTCCCTCTTCCTTTACTTCTGCCTTTATATTTTCAGCCATTTGGGAAGCCTTGTCCATGGCGCTGTTGACAGAATCACTTCCCAGCTCAGGTCCCGAGAAGCCGTAGCTGAAGCCGAAGAAGAGGCCTATGGCCATAACTATCAGAAGAATCCAGAAGAAGCAGATCATAAGTATGACCAGGAGTATTACAGGGATATCTATAACCACAGTTCCGTCTTTTTTAGCGAAAAAGCTGTTTTCACACCCCTTTCTGCAAATGTATTTTATACCCTCCCACAGGGAGCGGAGAGCGCTTTTTTCTTTTTTGTTTTTTTCCTTCTGATAGTTATCGTAGGTCTCCGCCACCTGGACAGGATCCCTGGGGCCGTCGCCTTCGGGATCCCCCTTTGTCTGATAGGAGGAGGCGGCGCCGCTGAGTCTTCCTTCCGCCTCAAGCTTGACGACGGCTTCCAGCAGATCCCAGCCGCATTCTTCCAGAATTCTTCTGGCTTCATCGTAGGATATATCGGCTTTTTCTCTGAGTTTTTCAACCTTTTCCAAATTGTCCATTTTTTTATTCCTTTCTCAAATGAATTTGATCTTTTCTGTGATCACATATTACATCGGAGAAATTAAACCTGGCTTTAAGAATAATTAGATTTTCATTAGAATTCCTTTTCCTGATGATTATATCACGATCCGATCAGGACAGAAAGCTAAAGAATTCTTCAGAGGATACGCCGGGCGGACGTAAATAACGATCCAGCCTGTAGAGACATTGGGGATCGCCTTTTCGTATGGTGCTTATCCCTTCTGTGCAGCTTAAGGTGGCTTTAAAGCCTATTTCCTTTAAAACTGTGTCAGTGTTTTCATTAAAGGATCCGAAGGGATAGGTGAAGGTGTTTGGAGCCACGCCTGTTACATATGCGATTTTATCCTGGAGACCGCATACGTCTCCCATGAGAAAGTCCCTGTAATGACTGTCGGTTTCGTTATAGACCTGAGCCACTCCGTTTCTGAGATCGTAGCTGTGACAGTTGTAGGAGTGGTTCTGTATTTCCCAGTAGCCTGAGAGGTGCATATCGAGGACATGATCCCATGTTACGTAAGAATAGCTCAGATTAAAATCGGGAGCAGCTGTGAAATCGTCTGTCATCTTTCCCACTATGGATATTACAGCTTTCATATTGTATTTTCTGAGAAGAGGATAGGCGTAATAATAGTTGTTGTAGTAGCCGTCGTCGAAGGTTATGACTATGGGCTTTTTCGGAAGACTGCCGCCGCCCTCCACAAAGGAGATTACATCCTTCATGAACACAGGAGTGTAGCCTTTCTTTTTTATATATCTGAGATCCTTCTCAAAGGTATCTGGCGATACGATATATCTGTTTTTCACACCTTTGCTCTCCATTATGCTGTGGTACATGATTATGGGAAGCTCCACCTCTCTGGCGTCTGTGGTTTCCGCTGACGCCAGCATCTCCTTAAGATAGTGGTTCTCCTCGGAAAACATATATTTTCTTTGGTACTGTCCCGTGTCTTCATCCTTTACCACGGTAGAACGGTGAGAGGAAAGGAGTCTGGTTATCTGGTACATGTCAACCCATATCTGATCGGGACTGTCCTTGGCCTTTTCATCGAAGATAAGCTGAAGACCCAGGTGAAGATGGGGAGTATCTATGTTATTGACGTTTTCCTTTATGCTGTAGCCTGTCTGGCCTGTATATCCTATAACGTCGCCGGCGGTGACAGAGGATCCCACCCGCAGGTTCTCCGCGAAGGGAGAGTCCTTGCGAAGGTGTGCGTAATAATAATATCTTTCCTTGTCGTAGCTTCTTATGCCTATTCTCCAGCCTCCGTACTGATTCCAGCCGAGAGCCTCTACAGTGCCGCTTTCTACGGCGATGACGGGAGTTCCCACAGAGGTCATCATGTCGTGGCCGAGATGCTTTCTCGTATATCCGTAGCTTCTGCTTTCTCCGAAATCATCGAAATCTGAGTAATAAAAGCCATCGGCAAGAGGTGAAAATGCCTTAAGGCCATATGCCTTTTTCCAGACGTTTTTTCCGGATTCCTCATCCGGCAGGCGAATCTGATATTCTCCCAGGAGGCCGCCCAGAACGGCTCCGTATGCTCTGCTGTAATAGCTGAAATGCTCCAGTCCCTTTGCGGCGGTGGCCGCGGAGACTCCCTTCTTTACTTTCTCTACAAAGCTGTCCATATGACTGTCCCGATAGGAGCTGAAGTCCCCGCCGTACCGGGCCCCCAGATAGGCGAGGATGTCTATCCAGCTTACGTGTATTTTTTCATCATATGTCTCAATATCTGTATCCATGGCTCTTTTAAGGACGTGATAGGGGACGTTGAAATCAACCCACTTTATGGGCTCCTCAGGATCCTCCTGCCGTCCTGCTGTGAGGGACAGGGGGCCTGACATAAGAGCTGTGAGAGAAAGGGATATTATGATACAAAGAATAAGGGACCCGAGGGCCAGAACCCGGGCTCTGTTTTTTTTCATGGTTTGACCTCCTGTAATATATAGTTAAAAATATGAGACCCTAAAAGGTTTTATGAATATCCTCTTTGTGGTATACTCTATTGAAGAATTAAGGAGACGGGAGAAAGCAAGATGAAGGTGGCTTTTCATACGCTGGGCTGCAAAGTCAATCAATATGAGACAGAGGCCATGGCGGAGATGTTCAGAGACAGGGGCTATACTGTTGTAGACGAAAGGGAGTTTGCCGATGTATACGTAATAAATACGTGTACGGTGACAGCGGTGGCTGACAGAAAATCCAGGCAGTACATAAGACGGATGAAAAAGGTAAATCCCGGGGCCGTAGTGGCGGTAACAGGCTGCTACGCTCAGGTGGAGCCTGAGGAAATCGCTTCCATGGAGGAGGTGGATGTTGTGACCGGGACAAATGAAAAGGCGTCTCTCGTCTCATATATAGAGGAATACATGGAGGACAGGAAAAGGAGCATTCATGTAAGATCGTACGAGGAGCTGTCTCCTTATGAGGAGACCGGAATTGTAACAAGCGCCGAAAACAGGACAAGGGCTTACATAAAGATACAGGAAGGCTGCGACAGGTTCTGCTCCTACTGTGTTATTCCATATGCCAGAGGAGCCGCCAGAAGCAGAAGCCTTAAGGATATAGAGGAGGAGGCGAAAAAGCTTCTGTCCATGGGATATAAAGAGCTTGTGCTTACAGGAATAAACACGGCTCTCTATGATATGGAAAGCATGTCCTTATGGAAAGCGGCGGCGGGAGAGGAAAAAAATATGCCCAGTGAACCCTTTGGAGTGGAAAAGGTTATAGAGGCCGTTAACAGGCTTCCGGGAGATTTCAGAATAAGGCTGAGCTCTCTTGAGCCCGCGGTGGTAAACGGGGAATATGTAAAACGACTTTTTAAATATGACAGACTGTGCCGCCATCTGCATCTCTCCGCCCAGAGCGGAAGCGACAGGGTGCTGGCCGCCATGAACAGGCCCTACAGCAGAAAACAGTATATGGAAATAGTGAAGACTCTGAGAGACTTCGATCCTCTCTACGGAATATCCACGGATATAATAGTTGGATTTCCCGGTGAAAGGGAGGCTGACTTTGAGGAAAGCAGAAGCCTTGTGGAGGAGTCCGTTTTTTGCAGGACACATATTTTTAAATATTCCAAAAGGCCCTTTACGGACGCGGCAAAGCTGCCCGGTCACGTAGCTCCTCAGGTGAAAAACAGAAGAAGCGACAGCCTCCACAAAACGGGATATGAAACGGCGGAAAGGTTTTTCCGCATGAATGAGGGCAGGGTGGAAAGAGTACTTTTTGAAGAGTATTTTGAAAGGGAAAAAATCCTGACAGGCCATACGGGAAATTATATACGTGTATATATATCATGTGAGTCTCCCCAAAAGGGCAGGGCCCTTTGCGGGACATTCGCCGACGTGAGGCTGATATCACCTGAAAGGGACGGAATGAGAGGAAAAGGTATTTTCGGGGAAAAGAGCATTTAATCATTTGATTTCAGCCGGTGAAAGGGATATAATAGATAAAGATTACGAAAGGATGTGAAACACATGAGCGACTGCGTATTCTGCGGAATAGTTCAGGGAGAAATCCCTTCAAAGAAGGTGTATGAAGACGACAGGATATTATGCTTTCACGATCTGGAGCCGAAGGCGCCCGTACACGTGCTCATAATACCTAAAAAGCATATAGCCTCCCTTGACCAGGTGAAGGAGGAAGACAGAGACCTTCTGGGATACATAATGGTAAAGGTAAAGGATATAGCCGAAACCCTCGGTCTGGAAAACGGCTACAGACTGGTGAACAACTGCGGTGAAGACGGATTCCAGACAGTGCAGCATCTTCATTTTCACCTTCTCGGGAAGCGTAAAATGACATGGCCTCCCGGCTGATGAGAAAAAAATCTTGCATCAAATGGCGGAAAATAGTATACTAGTACCGTTATAGGCAAGCCGTTTTAACTGGTTAAGATGATTTATATAAAGTCAGGAGGTGAAACGGGAAATGGCACAGGTAATAGTAAGAGAAAACGAAAGTCTGGAAAGCGCCTTGAAGAGATTCAAGAGATCGTGCGCCAGAGACGGAGTGATGTCTGAGCTGAGAAAGAGAGAGCATTACGAAAAGCCTAGCGTAAAGAGAAAGAAAAAGTCTGAAGCCGCGAGAAAAAAGGCTAAGAAGTACTAGGACTCTTAAAGGATCAGAGGTGTTGTAATTGACCTTAAAGGAAAGATTAAACGCTGACTTTAAGGAAGCCATGAAAAACAGAGAAAAGGTGAGAAAAGACACCATAAGCTTTGTAAGGGCTGCCATAAAGCAGTATGAAGTTGATAACAGAAAAGAAATTGATGATGCAGGGATTGCGTCTATTTTGGCCAAACAGGTGAAAATGAGAAAGGACGCCCTCGCTGATTTTGAGTCTGCCGGAAGAACGGATCTGATAGACGCCTATAACGCCGAGATAGAGGTTCTTACCCAATATATGCCTAAGCAGCTTACGGAAGAGGAGATACTGGAAAAGGTAAAGGCGGTAGCCGAAGAGCTGGGAATAGAGCAGGGAAGCGGAAAGGGCTCCATGGGAAAACTCATGGGAGCGGTAATGCCCGGGGTAAAGGGCGTTGCTGACGGAAGCCATGTGAAAAAAGCGGTGGAGCAGTTTCTCGGGTAAGAAAATTATCATAAAAGACTGATGAATATAAGGGCTGTCCTGTTGGATATATTCCAATGGGACAGCTTTTTCATGTAACAGGCGCTGCCGCGTGGCGGTCCATGTCAAAGAGGGTGCCAAAGAGCCGGGGATATGATAGAATACCATGGAGAGAAAAAGATCGGTTGACCGGCTTGAGGCCGTAAAGCAGGAGGAGAGATGTTTTTACCTATAGACAGAAAAGATATGGAGAAGAGAGGCTGGGATCAGGTTGATTTCGTTCTCGTCACGGGAGACGCTTATGTGGATCATCCTTCCTTCGGTACGGCCATAATAGGAAGGGTTCTGGAATCAAGGGGATTTCGTGTGGCCATCCTCGCGCAGCCAGGCTGGAAAGACGCGGAGGACTTTAAAAGATTCGGAAAGCCCCGTCTGGGTTTTCTTATAAACAGCGGCAACGTGGATTCCATGGTAAATCATTTCTCTGTTTTTAAAAACAGAAGAAAAAGAGACGTTTACTCTCCGGGAGGAAGGACAGGGAAACGCCCTGACAGAGCGGTTATAGTATACAGCGGCAGGGCAAGAGAGGCATATAAGGATACGGCTGTTATAATAGGCGGCCTCGAAGCCAGTCTTAGAAGATTTGCCCATTATGATTACTGGGATGACAGAGTGAGACGATCCATACTGCTGGATTCAAAGGCGGATATACTCATATACGGCATGGGAGAAAGAGCGGTGGTGGAAATAGCCGAGGCCCTTGCTTCAGGAATAGATGCAAAGGATATAACATGGATACGCGGTACCTCGGTGAAGCAGAAGGAGGTATGTCTTCAGGAGGATGATATTATCCTTCCCGATTTTGAGAGAACAGCTTCCTCTAAGGAAAGCTACTGCGAAAGCTTCAGACTTCAGTACAGAAGCAATGACTCAGTAACAGGAAAGAAAATTCTGGAAAAATACCACGGTAATATATGGGTTGTTCAGAATCCCCCCCAGCCGCCCCTTGAGAGAATAGATCTTGATGATGTATACGGACTTCCATTTATGATGGCAAGTCATCCTGTGTACGACGCCTTAGGGGGTGTTCCGGCCCTTGAGGAGGTAAGATTCAGCATAACGGCAAACAGAGGCTGCTTCGGCGGCTGCGCCTTTTGCGCTATTACATACCACCAGGGAAGAGAGGTAAGAAGCAGGAGCAGAGAGTCAATAGCGGCGGAAGCTGCGAGGATGACTGCCATGGAGGACTTTAAAGGATATATACATGATATAGGAGGGCCTACGGCAAACTTCAGAGGGCCCTCCTGCAAGAAGCAGAAAGAGGCGGGTATGTGCGCGGACAGAGACTGTCTTTTTCCGTCTCCATGTCCCGCTCTTGAGGCTGACCACAGAGAATATATGGAAATTCTGCGGGAGGTGAGAAATCTGCCCGGTGTGAAAAAGGTATTCATACGTTCGGGAATAAGGTACGATTATCTCCTTGCTGACAGAAAAAATGATTTTCTGACGGAGCTGTGCCAATATCATGTCAGCGGCATTCTGAAGGTGGCTCCCGAGCACGCGTCGGCCGGCGTGCTGAAGCTGATGCGAAAACCGGAAATAGAAGTCTTCGACAGGTTCAGGCGAATGTACAGGCAGACCAATAAAATCCTGGGCAGAAAGCAGTATCTGATACCTTACTTTATATCCTCTCATCCGGGAAGCTCCCTTGAGGAAGCTGTGGAGCTGGCTCTCTATATGAAGGCGACAGGCTTTGTGCCGGACCAGGTGCAGGATTTTTATCCAACACCGGGGACCCTTTCAACATGTATGTATTATACGGAAAGAGACCCCTTCACCATGGAAAAGGTATACGTGGCCAGGACCATGGAGGAGAAGAAAATGCAGAGGGCGCTGCTTCAGTTTAATAAAAAAGAAAACGAAAGACTTGTGAGAAAAGCTCTTAAAGCTGCCGGAAGAGAAGATTTGACGGAGGTGCTGCTCAGATGACACGGCTTGAGGATCTCGGAAAAGCCTTTGAAAGAGGAAAGATTCTGTATGAAAAAGCGATGAGGGGAGAGGAGACGGCTGTCTTCAGAGAGATAATGAGAGTATCCTCCGGAGCCGGAGAGCCTGAATGGTACAATTCAGCGGTTCTGGGAGATAATTTTGATTATATGAAATTCCTTTTGAAGGAAAGAAATATGACGGGAAAAATCCAGCTTATATACGGGGACCCTCCATTTTTTTCAAAGGGCAGATATGAAGCGTCTCTGAAGATAAAATCCCAGAGGCTGGGCGAATCCCGGATTATAAAGGCCGGTGCCTATGACGACAGGTGGAAGGGAGGTCTGGAAGGGTATCTTGAGATGCTCACCGCCAGACTTTTTATGATGCGGGAGCTTCTGGCGGACAGAGGGAGCATATGGCTTCACCTTGACTGGCACGCGGTACATTATGTAAAGGTGATAATGGATCAGATTTTCGGAGAAGAGAATTTCATAAACGAAGTAATATGGACATATAAATCCGGCGGCACGGGAAAGAGAGCCTTTGCCAGAAAACACGACACACTTCTTTTCTACTCAAAGAGAAAGGATTATAAGTTCAATTCCCTTGAGGAAAAATCCTACAACAGAGATCTGAAGCCGTACAGATTCAGAGGAGTGGAGGAGTTCAGAGATGAAAAGGGATGGTACACCATGGTGAACATGAAGGATGTATGGTCGGTGGACATGGTGGGAAGAACCTCTTCGGAGAGGACAGGCTACGCTACACAAAAGCCTGAAAGGCTTCTTGAGCTTATAATTTCATCCTGCTCGGACCGGGGAGATATATGCGCCGATTTCTTTGGAGGATCGGGAACCCTGGGAGCGGTATGCGAAAAATCAGGAAGGAGATGGATAATGTGCGATGAGGGAAGGCTGGCGTTTTCTGATCAGGTGAAAAGACTGGGAAAATCAGGAGCCTGTTTTTCCGCCGCCGCGGATGAAAGGCGGCTTCAAAAAGGGAGGCTGAAGGCGGCCCTTAAAGGAGAAGAGATATATTTGAGAGAGTATCAGGCCTGTACAGACCAGGCGGCGCTCTCAGACAGAAAGGAGCTTGACAGGTTCGCTGAGGGTGACAGTCTGAGCCTTGTAAAGTACTGGAGCGTTGATCCGGATTTTAACGGAAGTGTTCACAGCTCCGTTTTCTTCATGTCAGACGGTGAAAGGAGCTGCTCCGGCGTGAAAGGAAAAGGAACAATAAACATAAAGGGGCAAGATGTTCTGGGAAACTTTTTTTCAGAGAATGTGACTCAATTAAAATAAGTGAAAGCAGGAGTTTGAAAATGACGGGAACACTGGTTAATGTAGCAATGATTATAATAGGGAGCCTTGTAGGAGGACTTGTTAAAAAGGTAATAAAGGAAAAATACAGCAAATGTCTCTTTACGGCCATGGGGCTGGCAGCCGCGGGGCTCGGGATAAATTCCATAGTCCAGAACATGCCTGACAGCAGGTACCCTGTGCTTTTTATCGGAAGCCTGGCTGCGGGAAGCCTTATAGGGAATATGCTCAGACTGGACGAAAGAATAGAAAGAATAAGCTCCAGAAAAGAGGAAAGCGGGAAGCTGGGGGAGGGCCTTCTTACAGGCTCCCTTCTCTTCTGTGTGGGAACTCTTTCCATACTGGGACCTGTACAGAGCGCCCTTTATGAGGATCATACATTTCTGTTTACAAACTCCATGCTGGACTTTGTCACATCCATGGTGCTGGCCACAACCTACGGAGTGGGAATGGTATTCTCCGCGGGCATACTTTTTCTGTGGCAGGGAGGCATTTATCTTCTGGCGTCTATTATGGGGAATTTTATAACCGATACAATGATGACAGAGCTCTCCATTGTGGGAGGCTTTCTCATTGCGGCCTCAGGGCTTTCGATACTTGAGATAAAGGACTGTAAAACAGTTAACATGCTGCCGTCTCTTTTCATACCGGTAGTCTGGTGCGCATTGATGGGATAAAGGAGGAAACATGAAAGAAAAAGGAATAAGAAGCTTTCTCGCGGAGCACGGAGCCTCAGAGCCGATATCGTTTCACATGCCGGGGCATAAGGGACCGGATATATACAGAAGGTACGGCTTCGATGATTTTCTGGATGCCTTTATGAAATGGGATATAACGGAGATACCGGGAGCTGACAATCTTTTTCAGGCTGAGGGAATAATAGAGGAAACCGCTGAAAAATACAGAGAGCTTTACGCGGTGATAAAATCGTTTCTGCTTATAAACGGTACCAGCGGAGGCATAATAGCCTCAATACTGGCTTCGGTGCCGCCGGGAAAAAAGCTGGTAATGGCCAGAAACTGCCATAAATCGGTTTTTAACGCTCTTTCCCTGGGAAATATATCTCCAGTATACGTATACCCTTCCATAATAGATAAATACGGTATATCGGGAGCCGTGAGCCCGGAAGCTGTGGCGGAGGCTCTTGACAGTGAGCCTGATGCGGAGGCCGTTATACTGCCCAGTCCCAACTACTACGGAATATGCAGCGATATAAGGGCTGTAGCGGAGGAGGTTCACAGAAGAGGAAAAGTGCTTATAGCAGACCAGGCGCACGGCGCTCATCTGAGATTTTTCAGCAGATTTGAAGACGGATTTCTGCCTCCTTCAGCGGAGGAAAGCGGTGCGGACATTGTTATAAACAGCACTCACAAAACCCTCGCCTCTTTTACTCAGAGCGCTGTTTTAAACGTATGCTCAGACAGAGTGGATCTGTATGCCATTGAGGACAGGCTTCAGGCGGTGGAAAGCACAAGCCCCTCCTACCTGCTCATGGCATCTCTTGATATAAACGCGGATATCATAGAAAAACACGGAAAGGAGCTTTTTGAAGCCTGGAGGGAAAATCTGGAATTTTTCTATAAAGGCGCGAAGGATATCCCTTTCCTCAGTATCATGGATGTCCCCGGCAAAATGGATATAACCAAGATAAATATGGACATGAGCCAAATAGGCATAAAAGGAGCTCAGCTCGAGGAAATCCTTATGGACGAGGGAATATTTTCCGAGCTTTACACGGGAAATATACTGATGTGCATGACAGGAATAGGCAACAGAAGAGCAGATCTGGAAAGACTCCTTAATGCTCTTAAAAAAGCGGAGGGAAAGAAACCCGCCGCAGCTGAGGGGGGCTGTGCCGGAGATATTGAAGACAGCGGAGTATGGACGAAAAAAAGGCCTGTAAAGAAAATTTCAGGAAGAAAAGCGCTGACGGACATTGATATGTGCGCCGGACTGGTATGCGCCTCGCCTCTGATCCCCTATCCTCCGGGAATCCCTCTTGTATGTGTGGGAGAAGAAATAAGTCGTGAGGATATAGCTTACGTGAAAAAATTGAGAGCCTGCGGAGGAAAGGTTATAGGTATAGATGAAAAAAATCGGATTAGTGTGATGAAGTAAACCGTATGAAAAACGGGGGGGTCTAGACGAGATCCCCGTTTGTTTTTACCGTAACAACGTTAAAGGGTATGTCCCTGCCGCTTTTTTCCAGGGCTGCGGCAGCGGCGTATTCCAGACCTCCGCAGCATGGAACCTCCATTCTTATTACGGTTATTGTTTCGATATTATTGGCTGAGAAAATTTGAGCCAGCTTTTCCGAATAGTCGGCGGCATCCAGCTTTGGACAGCCTATGAGAGTGATTCTGTCTTTCATAAAGCCTTTATGAAAGCTTCCGCAGGCAAAGGCTGTGCAGTCGGCGGCAATAAGAAGATGAGCTCCGTCAAAGTACGGCGCCTGCACTGGAACAAGCCTGATTTGTACAGGCCAGTTTTCAAGGGCGCTTTCCCCGGAGGCTCCTGATACAGGCGCCGGAGCAGCCGTCTTTTTCTTTGCGGCCATTACAGCGGCTTCATTATAGGGATCGGCCTCTCTTTCCTCAAAGGAAATGGCGTCTGTGGGACAAACCGGCAGACAGTCCCCCAGGCCGTCGCAGTAGTCGTCTCTGAGAAGCTTCGCCTTTCCGTTAACCATTCCTATGGCTCCTTCATGACAGGCTTTTGCGCAGAGGCCGCAGCCGTTGCACTTTTCCTCGTTGATTTTTATTATTTTCCTTATCATTATTCCATCCTTCCGTATTTCATTTCCTTACCGGCTTTATCGTATTTTTTCCTTTTTCCTGTTATCTCACGGATTTTCACCTTCCACACGCCTGTGCGAAAAAGACTTTTTTCTATGGAGGAGTCAAAGGCATCCATGTTTGAAGGAGTGTGGCGAAGACACAGGAGCCTGAGAGCTTCTGTTTTTTCACCGTCTTCCGTAACCTCATAAGCCTCGCCGAAAATTATGGCGGATTCAAATTCAGTGGTGAATCTGTCGGGAGTGCGGTAAGTGTCTCCCACGCATGAGATGCATACTGAAGGGTTTTCCCTGAGAATATCAATTTTACGGCCTTCCTTTGCGGAATGAAAATATATGTATTCTCCCTTGCGCACTATAGTTACAGGAACACAGTAGGGAAGTCCTTTTTCATCTGTCATGGCCATGGTGGCGTACTCGCACTTGTCAGCGACATAAAGGGCAAAATCCCTGTTCATTTCTCTGTCTTTTCTTCTCATAGAAAACACCTCCTTGTATTTACAGATGGATTCT
>DVMP01000136.1 GCA_018714925.1 Candidatus Allocopromorpha excrementigallinarum | reverse complement strand
ATGCAGGGAGAAATCCTGTACTGATTCATGTACATGTCACGTTGTTACAGGTAGTTTCTCCCTGATTTTAATTATGGAAGCTTATACAGGGAGAAATGTTTCTATTTTATAGAATTTATGTAAAAAAAATACCGCTTTAATGCTTTAATGTACTATATTTTTCTCCCTTAAATTAAAATTATCGGAATAGTTGCAGTAGAAATCAGCCGTCACGCCATCTCAAGACGGGCCGAACCAAAAATATTTCTCCCTCAGACGTGGCTTCATAATGTGAAACAGGGAGAAATCCCCTATATTTGATTGCTCTTTTTATTTCAACAGCTGTTATGAATTAAAGCCTGATGAAGATAAGGCGGTAAATGTTGAGATTCCAACACCCATACATTACGACATGAAAAAAGGGCCTCGTGTCAGGCTTTTAACCTGACGCGGGGCCCTTTGGTTTTTTCTTTACAGGCTAGGCCGGAAAAGACCGCTAAGGAAGATAATTGAGAGGATTTTTGGCGTCTCCTCCCACTCTGATTTCAAAGTGAAGGTGAGGGCCGGTGCTTCTTCCGGTATTGCCGGACTCGGCTATATGCTGTCCCTGATATACCTTGTCTCCTTCGCTTACCAGGAGCTTACTGTTGTGAGCGTATCTTGTCTCCATGCCGTTCTGATGGTCTATCATTATCACGTAACCGTAGGAGCCGCTGTATCCGGCGTAGGTTACCGTTCCTCCGTCCGCGGCCATTACGTTGCTGCCCACGTCGCAGGCCAGGTCAAGCCCGTAGTGGGTCCTTCCCCATCTGGCTCCAAAGCCTGAGGACACTCTGTATCCTCCGCTGAGAGGCCATATGTATTTTCCTGAGCCTACCGTAGGCGGTCTCTCCTTTGTTCCCACCAGAATAATCTCGTCTACAGGCTCCTTTTTAACCTTTGTAACAAGGTCCGTCTCCTCTATGGTTTCGCCGTTGACGCTTACCACTCTGGCGGTCACCTCGTTGACGCCGTTTTCTCCCGTCTGTCTGGTCTGGGTGTCTCCTTCGTATATGCTGTCGTCGTTCTGATTAACGGTCTGATACTCCACAGTTTCCTCATAGGTTATCTTCTCGGTGACTCTCAGGGTGACGAGAGGGGCGGTCTGCTTTATTACCAGAGCGCTTCCCACCTTGAGCCTGGAAGGGTCAACGTTGGAGTTGTCGTCGAGAATGTCCTCCTCCTTCATGGAGTAAAGCTTGGCTATGTCCGCCAGGGTCTCCCCGGCCACAACCTTGTGAACAGACTCCTTTTCGCCGCTGGTGGAAAGAACGTTTACCATCTCCTCCTCTGAAAGGACGTCCTCAAGGTCTGTGTTGCTCTTTCTTATATCAACATCCTCCACGAAAACAGCCTCCTCAACCTCCGCGCCTTCATCCTCATGGGTATACATGTCCCTTATGTCCTGAAGAACGGCGGCCGCGGTGTCCTTGCTGTCCACGGCTCCAACCTTTTTTCCGTCTACATATATTCCGAAGGCCTCCACGTTAACGTCTCCCATGTAGGTAAGGTTCTTTAAAACCTCCTCCGAGGTGTCTATGGGAACGTCTCCTATGGTAGAAACTCTCGTAAACTCTATATCGCGTCTGGCGTCGATTACAACGTCCACGTCTCTTTCCTCTGTGAGGGCTCCCTGAACCAGATCGGTAATCCTCAGAACATCGTCCTTTTCCTTTACCACGCCCAGGGTCTGGCCGTTATAAGAGTATGCGAAGGCTGTGTAATAGTTAAATACCCCGGCAACTCCCACTATGGAAAGAAGGACTATGGAAAATGAGGTGAGCAGAACCACTTTATGACGCTCGCAGAAGGCCTTGAAGGCATCCATCTTCCTGCCGAATTTACTGTTCCTGTAATTTTCTATACGCTTCTGCGCCGTCAGATCGACAATGGCTCTGGCCTCTTCCCTTCGCCGCTCTCTTTCCTGTCTCAGAGCTTCCTTTTCCTTGTCCGTTTCGGCCTTTCGCTCTTTTCTGTCCTTGAACCCGAAGAAGTCTCTCCAGGAAAAGCTCGGAAGCTCGTTTATCTCCGTCTGGATGGTAACGCCCTTGACGTTTACTATTCCTCCTCCCAGCTCAGCAGCCGCCTTATTTCTCTTTTTCTGTCTGGCGATCTCGGCTTCCTTTCTTCTCTGTCTTCTTCGTTCTTCTCTTCTGGCCTTGATCTCCTCTTTTCTCTTTTTTCGCTCGGCTGCCTTGGCTGCCTCGGCTTCGGCCGCCCTGGCCTTTCTCTCTCTCCTGAGGATTGCCGCCTGTTTCTTCTGACGAAGAGCCAGGTCCTCTGTCACGGCCTTTGCCGCTTCCGAGGTTCCCGCCAGGGCTTCCTCCTGCTCCTCATGTACGGAAAGAAGAGCCTCCTTGGCTTCCTCGAGAGCTCTGGCCGCCTCCTCATCGGAAAGGGCGGGCTCCTCTTCCGGAGCGGGAGCGCTGCCTGCAGGCTCCTTTTCAGAGAGCTTTTCTTCAAGCTCCTCTCTGAGCCTTTCTTCAACGGCCTTTGTTTCCGCCTCCATTTTTTCCAGAAGATGCTTTCTCTCGATTTCCTTGGCTCTGATAGCCGCTTCAGCCGCTTCACGGCGTTTTCTCTCAGCCTCCTGGGCTACAAGCACAGCTTTCTGCTGGGCCTGAATAACCTCCTGCTCCTTCCTCCTGGCTTCCTCGGCCTTTTTAACGGACTCCTGCCTCCTGCGGCGCTTTTCCTCCGCGTCCTTCCTGGCCTGGTCTATTATGGCCTGTCTTGCCTCTCTTATTTCGTCGGTCTCCTCAATGACTACGTTGTCTTCGCTTTCGTAGAAGCTACCCTGAACGCCGTTTTCCTTAAGAGCATCGAGGCTCTTTCTCAGATCCAGAAGATCGTCGTATATTTTTTTCGCGTCTTCATTGCCGGCTATGAATTCCTCTCTGGTAAGCTCCGCCGTGCTCTCCGGAGTTTTACTCTCTTCCGGAGCTTTGCTGTCCTCCTCCCGGGAAGACGGCGTGACGGGCGCCTGTTCTTCGGCCTCGGCGCTTACGGGCGTTTCCCGCCGGCTGTTATCTGTATCTTTTCCCTCGTTACTTCTCCAAAGCATTGGCATCTTTCTCCTGTTTCAAGCATTCCTGTATCTTTACATATAGGACATCGGTATTTTACATCCATATGATCCAGTTCAAATCCGTTGTCTGTGAGAAGAAAAGCCTTCTCCGTATTTAACTTCTCAACTCGCTTTTTTATGTCTGCCGCCGCTGTTTCCCTGTCAACGGCATCGGATATTATAAGCTTTGATATTTCCGCGCTGCAGGCGGTTATCTCTTCATCTATCTCCTTTATGCGGGGAACCCTGGCGTAAACCTCCTCCCGGCGTTTATCTGCTTCCTCTTCATCTTTCCGGCGAAGCATCTCGTAGTAGCCGGCGATTTCGGAGGCTGTAAGATCCTTTCCCCGTCCGGCCGCCTTCCCGCGCTTTTCCTCGTTCCAGTTAATGAGGACCCTGTTTACGTAATTTATGCTGGGGTTAGGTATTCCAGAGGTTTTGCCGCAGGCCTCCAGGACCTTATCCATGGTGAACTCCAGCTCCTCGAACCATGTGTCCATTATTCTGCGCTCCTCTTCCGTAGGGTTTCTTGAAAACCCCAGAGCCTGGAAGATTCTTCTGTATATGTGCTGCTTTTTATCCTGCAGGCTTATGTACTTTTCCACAGCCGGCAGATCCGTCAGGCCTTCCTCGGCCCAGCCTCTTATTACAGCCCCTATATATTTTATGCTTTTCTTCTTTCTCTGAAGGCAGTAGGAATATCCGTATACCACCACCTCCGGCTCCACGCTGAAATCGTTTATCCAGGAAAGTACCTCCATCATTTCCGTGCCGCTGATGACCCGGCCGGCTATTTTCTCTATGGCGGCGAACATATCCTTTATCTGCTTGTCGCCCATAAGGGACTGGGCGTTCTGCTCACGGCTGTACCCTCCGTCTCCGTCTCTGTCGCCGTAAAGCTGCTCCTTGAGGGTTACAAACTCAACGTCGTAGTCGAACTTGCCTCCGCTGTCCTTTCTTATTTTTTTTATTACCCTGCACTTTTCCCAGTAGGTCCACGCTTTGAGAACATCCTCGTGCTCCATGGAAAGGTGCCTGGCGATCTCCTCGTTTGTCAGGTCTATTCCCAGATCCGCGTACATGAGGGCGAAGAGATAAACCTTGACAGCGTACCCGGGGGCCGAGGCCATGTATTCATTTATAAAAATATTTTCAACGCCGGTATCCAGCAGAAAATAATCCTTTATCTTTTCTCTTTTAAAGCTCATGTTTTTCTATATTCCCGGCATTCCCGGAGCGTCCGGTCCCGCAGTACTGTCAACGAATTTGGTGTATTTATCAAGCCATGTCACCTTAACGGTTCCAGTAGGACCGCTTCTCTGTTTGGCTATTATAACCTCGCACTCTCCCGGAGAGTCGGTATCCTCGTGATAATACTCGTCTCTGTAAAGAAATATTACTATGTCGGCGTCCTGCTCTATGGAGCCTGATTCTCTCAGATCGGAAAGCATTGGCCTGTGATCGGTCCTGGTTTCCGGAGCTCTGGAGAGCTGAGAAAGAACCAGCACCGGGCAGTCAAGCTCTCTGGCCAGGAGCTTCAGGTTCCTGGATATAACGGATATTTCCTGAGTTCTGGAATCAGCCTTTCCCTCAGGATTCATAAGCTGCAGATAGTCTATTACAACAAGGTCCAGGCCCTCCTCGGCCTTGAGTCTTCTGCATTTGCTCTTCATCTCCATTATGCTGACTCCGGCTGTGTCGTCTATATGTATATTGGCTTTAGACAATATGTCCAGGGCAATATTTATATCATCCCAGTCTCTTCTCTGAAGTCTTCCCGTCTTAAGGCTCTGCATGTCGACCTTGGACTCCATGGATAAAAGCCTCTGTCCCAGCTGCTCCTTTGACATCTCCATACTGAAAATCATTACGGAGGCGCCGCCCTTTACGGCCGCGTTCTGGGCCACGGTAAGGGCAAAGGCGGTCTTTCCCATGGCAGGCCTTGCCGCCAGTATAATAAGATCCGACTTCTGAAGCCCCGAGGTCATCTTGTCCAGGTATTTAAAGCCTGTTGTAATGCCCGTAAGGCCCCCGTCCATCTGGGCGGCCTTGTCTATTATCTCTATGTTTTTAAGAAGAACGTCCTTTATATGGGCGTACTGATTTCTCTGCCTGGACTGGGATATCTGGAAAATCCCGCTTTCGGCGTAATCCAGCATCTGTCCCGACTCCATGGCGTCCTCGTATCCCTTTGCCACTATATCGTCGGCTACGGAAATAAGCCTTCTCAGAGCCGCCTTTTCCGATACTATTTTCGCGTACTCGGCGGCATTGGACACTGTGGGAGTCCCCGCCGAAAGAGAAGCCACATAGGCTCTGCCCCCCACCATATTGAGGCTGTTTCTCTTCTTAAGCTCCTCGGCTACGGTAAGGGCGTCCACCGGCGCGTTTCTCCTGCTCAGGTCCGCCATGGCCGAAAATATTTCCCTGTGGTTCTCATCGTAAAAATCCTCGGCCTTTACTGTCTCAAGAACATCCAGAAGAGCATCCTTTGACAGGAGCGCCGCGCCCAGCACGGATCTTTCAGCTTCCCCGCTGTGAGGAGGTATCCTTTCTTCCATATTGCTCTCCTATTGCTCTATGGTGACGGAAACCTTCAGGTCAGCGCTCACCTCGGAAAACAGCTTTACGGTTACGTGAGACTGTCCCTCCTGCTTTATGGGACTGTCCATTTCGATTTTTTTCTTATCTATTTTAATGCCTTCCTGCTTTTCAAGAGCATCAGCTATATCCTTTGAGGTTATGGATCCGAAAAGCTTGCCTGATTCTCCGCCCTTTGACTTTATCTCAAGGGTTATTTTCTCAAGTCTTTGGGCCACAGCCTGAGCGGCGGCCTTCTGCTCCTCCCGCTTTTCCGCGGCTATGGCCTTCTGCTTTTCAAGATTTCTTATATTTCCCTCTGTGGCTTCCTTTGCCAGGCCCTTTGGCAGAAGCATGTTTCTGGCGTAGCCGTCGCTTACCTTCACTACGTCTCCGGCCTTGCCCTTTCCTTTTACATCCTTTGTCAGTATTACTATCATAATTTTATCCTCCTAATGTGAAGCTTTTAAGAAGCTTGTAATATGAAAATATGAAGCTTTCCTCTAAAGCTGCTCTCTGACAGCCTCCCTTATGGCTTTTAAGGCTTCCTCGGGGCTCATGTCCACCTGGGCTCCCGCTGTGGTGAGATGGCCGCCTCCTCCGAATTTTTCCATTACCACCTGAACGTTTACGGCTCCCAGGGATCTGGCGCTTATTACCGTCCGGCCGTGCTGATTTTTTCCGGCTACAAAGCTGGCCTTTATTCCCTTTATTTCCAGAAGCTCATCGGCTACCTGGGAATTGATGATCTGGGAATTAACGCTTTCCCCCGGGCACAGGGACATGGCTATGCCATCCTCGTACAGCCTGGCATCCGCTACACACCTGGCCTTTATTCTGAAGCTTTCCGCGTCATCCTGGAAATACTTTCTCACGCTGGCCAGATCGGCTCCGTTTCTCTTGAGCCAGGAGGCCGCTTCAAAGGTTCTTACTCCCGCCTTTACAGCGAATCTGTTGGTGTCCACCATTATTCCCGCCAGAAGAGCGTCTGCCTCCATCTTTGTCAGAGCCTTCTTGTCACAGGCGTACTGAACGATTTCCGTAACAAGCTCAGAGGCTGATGAGGCGTATGACTCCATATATGAAAGTATCATGTTCTGAAGGCTGTCGGCAGTCCTCCTGTGGTGATCTATAACCACTGTTCTGGAAACCCTGGACAGGATTTCCATGGATTCCACAAGCGCCGGTGTGTGGGTATCCACTACGATTACCAGAGAATTTTCATCGAGCAGCCCCAGAGCCTTTTCAGTGGAAACAAACTCGTATTCTCCCGTTTCCTTGGCGTCCTCCAGCATCCCCGCAAGGGAATCGCTGTATGAGTTTATAATAATATAGGCTTCCTTTCCTATGATCTCCGCCACTCTGTGTATGCCCAGGGCCGATCCCAGACAGTCCATATCTGGATTTTTATGACCCATTATAAATATTTTTGATGACTGGCTCATTACCAGCTTCAGGGCGTGGGCTATGACTCTCGACTTGCCCTTGAAGCCCTTTTCCACGCTCTGGGATTTTCCGCCGTAATATTCAAAGTTCCTTACGTTCTTTACAACAGCCTGATCTCCTCCACGTCCCAGAGCCATGTTGAGAGCGTCTACGGCGTACTGGTCTGTTTCCGCCAGGCTCTTGCCTCCCACTCCTATGCCTATGCTTAAGGTTACGGGAAAATCCGACTCGGTCTCTATTTCTCTGGCTTCGTCCAGAATGCAGAATTTCTTGTCTATGAGGATTTTCAGGCTTTTCTGTGAAAGGACCACGTAATACATGTGCTCCTTGTATCTCGTAATAGCCGCTCCCATTTTCGCCGTCCAGCAGCGAAGAAGCTTGTCTATTTCAGTGGATATTTCCATCTCTCTGTCCTCTCCCTTGCTGGAGACGAACTCATCGAAGTTGTCAACGCTGACTACGGCGATACACGCCTTGTCGTCGTTGTACATATCCTTAAGGTTTTCAAAGGAGGTAACGTCCACGAAATAGAGGACTATGGCGGCCATTTCCCCTTCTCCCACCATGCCGGGGATTACCTTGAACACCTTGTCGTTCTTTTTAAGGGAAAGGGGCTCCTTTTTCCCGGCAGCTTCAATTATGTCGGGAAGCTTTATTCCGGTCAGCACAAATATATCCGCGTCCACTATTCCGTCGTATTTAAACACCTCGTCTATGCTGCCGCCGGCTCTTGTTACCTTGCCCTTTGAGTTGATCACACACATGGGCACAGGCGAATAAGCGGACAGCAGTTTTTCTATTCTTCCTAAATACATTGCTTCTCTCCCTTCGGACCTGTTCCTATTTGGAGTTTTTAAGCTGTATAAGCAGCTTCAGATTCAGCACCATGTCTATCATTCCCAGTATCAGGAGTATGTTCCGTCCTATAAAGGTTATCCAGAGAGCCGCGGCCGCGGCGGCTGCGAAGCCCTTTGGAATTCTCTTCATGTGAAAAAGCATGAATATTACCGAAATTCCCTGGATGGAAAAGGCGAAATCGAATACAGCGCTTATATTAAGGTAAAACATATCGCTTTCCAGCATCTCCGAGGAGGTCATTATCCATCCGGCGAAATACATGGCCACCAGGGCCATAAGAGCTCCGGGAGGAAATGAAAACTCACGGAAGGGCGGCATCCTCCTCACCTCTTTGTGCTTTCCCAGGGCCCTGCTGAGTATTATGTAGGCTATGTAGGAAACGACGGCCGCCAGCACCATTATGTAAACGGGCGCCAGGCTTATGAAGCTTTCGTAGGAGGCGAGGAAAAACTCGCTTCTCTGGGCCGCAGTCGCTTCCTCAAGATTAAAGGCGCTTATTATTCCGGGATCCGATGCCAGCCGGTCTGCCGCGGACGACGCGTTTTCCATGAGCCGTGAAAAAAGCCCCGGCCCTGTCAGAGACGCTGCCATAAACACCACAGCCGCCGCCGCGGAGACGCTTATAACTCCGTTTATAACAACTCTGTACGGAGACTTTTTTCCTGCCGAAATATCCTTCGGCATTACCATAAAGGGCAGTGCTAAAATCAGTAAAAAAATAAGTATGAAATACAACAGGTGTCTCCCTTCAAAAGTTCAGCCGTTGGAGCTTCGGGCTCCAATGCGCTTATCCTTTATTATAACACAGGTGTTATTCTTTGTCTTCCCACTAGATGTAGTGGCGGCCCGGCGGAGCCCTTACGGTTCTTATTCTTCCGCCATTTTCCTCTCCGCCTCTTCAACACCGCTGTAGCCGTAGGCTCTGGCCGTGGCTTCGTGGATTTCTTCAACTATGTTACGGCCTTCCCTTTCGCTTTTAAGGAAGTCCTGCCACAGGGAAGCGAGGGTTTCCCTGGAATAGGTCTTCAGCTCTCCCGTAAGGTATACCTCCGAGGAGACCATGTCTCCGCCGGTTCCGGAAACAGGCCTTCCCGAGGCGCTGAAAACAGGATGCTTTTGGGCAAAGGCTTTTTCACATTGTGTGAAGCTTTCCGCTATTTTCCCTACAAGCTCCTCATTTTCCGGAGATATTCCGGGAAGCTGGCTTTTCAGGGCTTCATCGAAATACTCCTTGTTGGTGAATTCCATCATATAGGCGTATTTTTCCGTTATAAGGTTTCTTCCCTCCTCCAGAGCCTGCTTCAGATCCGCGGCGTAAAGAGCCAGGGTATCTGTGCCGAAGGCCTCCAGGAAGCTCCTCCTCATAATGTTAAAGGTTGCGAAGTCATCCTGGCAGTCAGCTCTTCCTCCTATGTTATTTACCTTGTCGAACATAAACCATTCCGCAGCCACAATACCTTCCGTCAGCTGCTCTCTGGTATTTTCACATGTTTTCATTTTATCGGCTTCTCCTTTCCGCCTAAACTGCCATTATGTGCATTTTTCTCAGCTTCTCATCCTCTATGGAGTCCATCAGCTCCTGCCCGTGGGCCATTATAAAGGTCTCCCGTGTTGCTGTGAGCCCTCTTTTTCTGAAAAAGCTCTCCACATCAAGGCAGATTTCTTCTATAAGCTCTTCCTTTTTCTTTATATTCTCGCCCTTATCGGCTGTCGCTGCCAGTCTCTTCAGCTTTGCCGCCGTTTCCTTAAGGTCCGGCAGCTCCTCCGTCCCTCTGAAGGCCCATTTGTAAAAGGGCATGTATCTGCCGTTGAGAAGATATATACAGGAGAGGGCGTTTCTCACAAATTCGGCGCAGGAAAGATATGCTCCGCCCTCCTCTCCTCTTTTGGCGCATCTTACGTAATTGTACTGTCCCGACTGGGCCATAAGAGCGGCTCTTGCCGCCAGCTTCTTTCTGAGAACATCTTCGGGATAAAAGGCCTTCAGCCTGTTTCTTACCTGTGTGAAGCGTCCCGGGCTGTCCATGAATACCTCTCCGTTAACGGCCGTGGCAAGATAATGCTCGGGGATGACAAACCACTGCATATTGTTTTCCGGCTCTCCGGCAAGTCCCGTAAACCGCCTGTAAAACTCCTCTATGGCAATAACTCCCACCCGCCCGGCGGCCTGGGGAGTTTCCATTCTCGTAAAGCCCCGGAAGCTTCGCGGCAGGCTCATATATGCCCTCTGCAGCTCCCCGCCGGCTTCTTTTTTGATTTCTTCGGGAATCCATATGCAAAAACCCGGTCCGAAATCATGATCCCGCGATATCTCGTCGTCAAAGCCGAAGCACTCGGAGCCTTCTCCGACCAGGCCGGCGGCGATGTATTTCATATACTGGGGAAATTTCTCCTCCAGCATATTCAGGCCGTATTCATTAAAGTATTCTCTGGAAAGCTCAAGTCCCTTCATGAAGGCCTCCTCCTTTTTCCGCTTTTTCGGCATTTTCCTTAAGAAGTCTGTAAATACTGTTTTCTCCGTAGATTTCTTTTATTATTTCAGCCGCTTCATTAAAGCCTCCGGCGGCCTCGGCTGCCGCGCCTTCCATGAAGCGAAGTCTCGCCTCTCCCGCCAGCGCCGCGGCGTAATGCTGGTCTCTCACCCCGTGCTCCCGGAAAAGGGCTATTGCCCCGGCAAAGGTTTCCGCGGCCTTTTTAAGCTTTCCCGCCGCCGCTGCGGCTTCAGCCGCATTTACGTATGTGGTGGCTTTCTCCTGCCACATTCCAGGCAGGGCTTCTATTATCTCAAGGGCCTTTTCCAGAGCTTTTTCCGCCTTTTCATTTTGTCCCAGACATATATATACCTTGCTTATGTTGTTGCAGAGCGCGGCCATAGGGTACATGCCGTCCTGCCCCAGAGCCTTAAGCATGGCCTCTGCCTCAAGAAAAATCTCAAGGGCTCTTTCATTTTCATCTGCCGAGGCATACACGTCCCCGCAGTTTATCAGGGCGGTGGCGTAGTTGAGGTTTCCCTTCTGTCCGGCTTCCTCCAGAAGCCTCAGGACCTTCATGTGAAGAGCCTCCGCCTCTTTAAAATCCCCCCTGGCCCGGGCGAGTCCTCCCAGCTCGTTGCAGGCGGCTATAACAAGTTCTCCGCTTCCGGCTGACTCGGCCTCCTTGAGAACGTCTCTCAAATAATTCTCTATTTCCGCGGCGGTCCGCCTGTCCGTGAACATGCTGTCAAGGCGGCTGTACATAGTCTCAGGGTCCATGGTGTTTTCTCCTTTTTTCCCATAACGGCGTATTTAAAAGCCGGACCTTCAGGGTCCGGCGCTTCATGTTTTCCTCAGTCTGCTGTGTAAGGGAGAAGAGCTACTATTCTGGCTCTCTTTATGGCTCTCGTAACCTCTCTCTGATGGAGAGCGCATGTCCCCGTTATCCTCTTAGGAAGGATCTTACCCCTCTCGGTAACATACTTCTTAAGCTTTTCAACGTCCTTATAATCTATGGTCTCTGTTTTGTCAGTGCAAAACTGGCAAACCTTTCTTCTTCTCATGCCGCCGCGTCTTTTGCCTTCCATATCAGATTTCTCCTTTCTCTAAAAAAATATCAGAATGGGATGTCGTCATCCTGTATGGCCTGAAAGCCTTCGGGAATATCCATGTCGCCGCCCTGCTGTCCGGCAGGTCTGGCGCTCTGTGAGGATCTTTCGTTTCTGTCTCCCCACTCGAGGAATTCGACTCTGTCGGCTACCACGTCGGTAGTGTAGACAGTGACGCCGTCCTTGTTGGTATAGCTTCCCGTCTGTATTCTTCCCTGAACGCCTACGAGTCTTCCCTTGGCCAGGAATCTCTCGCAGTTTTCAGCCTGTCTGCCGAATACCGTTACCCTCGGAAAGTCTGTCTTCTTTTCCTGTCCGGATCTTACCGGTCTGTCGATGGCTACCGTAAAGGTGGCTACCGCCATCTGGCTTTCGGAAACGTATCTTATCTCAGGATCTCGTGTGAGTCTTCCTATAAGCACTACGCTGTTCATTGGGCACCCCTTTTCTATTTTTCATCTTTATTTACAATAAGATGTCTCATTACGTTGTCGGATATTTTGAGCCTTCTGTCCAGCTCCTTAGGCATATCGCTTCCGGCCTTGAAGTCTATGACAACGTAGTATCCCTCTGTTTTTTTCATTATGGGATACGCGAGCTTTCTCATTCCCCATACGTCTACGTTAACGACTTCGCCTTCGCTGCCTATGATTTCCTTTACGGTTTCTACCGAGGCCTCCTTGGCGGAGTCTTCCAGCGCAGGATCGAGAATGAACATCACCTCATAATTTTTCATTTTTTCACCTCCCTGTGGACTTAATGGTGATAAGCGAACTTATCACAAGGATATGTTGTTTTTCAACACGTCTGTCTATTATACACTATCTGCTGTTTATTTCAAGAGTTTTTGTGAAAAAGTCAGCTGTCCTCCCGTCTTTCCAGAAGCTCCTGATATTTTTTTCTCGTTATGGGATATTTCAAAAGGGCCGCCGAGGATATGAGAAAAAAGATAACAGGTATCCAGGTGGTGGAGTTTTCTATCCAGTTCAGGGCTCCGGAGCTCTGAGAGGAGGCTTCTCCGTCAAATCCGGCCATCTGCAGTATTATTCCCAAAAGCTGGCTTCCGCCTCCCGCAGCTATAGCCTCCACCAGTCCCTGGAAGGAAACTATGGCTCCCTGACGGTCCAGACCTGTCTCGGCTCTGTCGTATTCGCATACATCGTAAAATACGGAGGGCATTATCTGCCAGTAAACCGATCCGCATACGGCGGTCAGCGCTATGTAGACGAGAATCCCTCCCATGGATTCGATTCCCGCCAGCTTTACCAGTATCATTCCCGCGGAGCCCAGTATGTAAGCTCCTATGAGAGTTTCCCTCTTGTCCGTTACCATTACAGCCTTGTTGACTATAGGCAGAAGGATTATGCAGAAGCCCGATCTGGCCATAAGGCACAGGGAGGCCTCAGATGAGCTGAGCCCCTGATTGTAGGTGAGAAAATACACTATGTCGGACATTATCATGGTATATCCCACCAGAGCGCACAGGCTGGCGATTATAAGATACTTCATGGGCTTAAGCCTTGTTATTGAAACGTACTCTCTGAATATTCCCAGTATGTCGAATTTTTCCCTCGCGGCGGCTCTCTTTTCCTCCTCCGTAGGCTTACAGGCCGGATCCTTGGAGGCGGACACCAGGGCTGTTATCATTATGGAGATCATGGTGACTCCTCCC
Source organism: Candidatus Allocopromorpha excrementigallinarum (assembly GCA_018714925.1). Classification (GTDB taxonomy): domain Bacteria; phylum Bacillota; class Clostridia; order Peptostreptococcales; family Anaerovoracaceae; genus Lentihominibacter; species Lentihominibacter excrementigallinarum. Next base: position 31,963 of record DVMP01000136.1, on the reverse strand, counting down.
AGAAGACCTCCCGCCGCAGACCAGGCGTTTTCCACAGACATGCCCCGTCCGGTGAGCAGCTCCACAAAGGCAGTAGGCACCGCCATGGTTATCATGGAGCCTATCATGTTAAAAAAGGAGGCGAAGGATCTGAGCACGGTTCTTTCGTTGTAGTCGGAGGTGTACTCCACTCCCAGAGCCGAATAGGGTACGAAAAATCCCGTGTAGCAGGTCCAGAAAATCATGAGCATCCCGCCGTAGTAGACAGGCCTCAGACCGTAAGGGATTTCAACTGCCGTAAACAGCAGGAGCATGGATATGGCCAGGGGTATAGAAAATAAAAATATCATGGGCCTTCTCCGCCCGAATCTTGTCCTGACTCTGTCGGATATATATCCTATTACAGGATTGCACAGAGCGTTCCACACAGCCCCTATGGCCGAAAGAGTTCCCGCCGCCACCGGCTCCACTCCCGCTACGGTGGTAAGAAAGAACATCAAAAAAGTCCCGATGAAATTGTAGCCTACAGAATCACCGAGAGAACCTGACCCGAATCCGAGATTTTCCCTAAAAGACAGTTTTTTCACTTTAAAGCCCTCTTCTTCTCAAAATTTCCTTTTCCCTCTGCCCCTACAGCTCCGGAACCTCCAGATTTCCCAGAATGAGACTCATCATCTCGTCTGTTGCAAGTATGTTCCAGCCAAAGAGGCCGTCGTCGGTCATGGGGACGTACACTACAGCCTCAAATCCGGCTCCCGAGGAGGCGGCGGCTTCTATCTGCTCTACGTATATCTCAAGGCACCTGGCGCTGAGAGCCTCCTTGTCTTCAATGGAATCGCTGTATAAATTATCTGTAACATACTCATATGACGCTGCCGAATAAGCCTCCATAACGCCGCTGAAATCACTGCCGGAAACCTCCACCTCGGCTACGGCGACCTGGTTTTTCTCCAGGATTTCCACTATTTCATAGGAAAAATTTTCAAAAAGAGCGGCGTACATTCTGTCCGTAACCTCCCGGTCGCCGGACACGTTCATGAGAAGATTTATATAAGGATTGTCAAGATACTTTTCCATTACAGTCTCATCCCCTGCCCTGAGGCCGTCCATAAATTCCGTTACCGACTCATGAGGTGTGGCGGCTACCGAATTTACTACGCCTATCTGCATCAGCAGAGGGATTATGACAGATATTATCATTTTTACGAATTTATGTATCCTCACTTTATACGCCTTTCACAAAGCCTGTTTGATTTTTTCTCTTTTTTATATATAATTACTATATATAATAACAAAGTATTTTTCAAGTGATTACAGAGGTGTTTATGGATAAATACAGCAAGCTTAAGCCGGCGCTCCTGGCGGTCTCGGTACTGGTCGTATGCGCCGTTCTCTTTGTGGTGGGCATAGGAGCCGGCACCGGGGAAATAAACTCAAGATCAGCTGCCGCCGGCAGGAGCCTGGCGAAGGAAAAGTCCGTTTTCGGAAAAGAGGTGGATCTGGCCGATTCTCTCAGGGTTTCCACTGTAAACGCCGTCATAGAGGGAGAGTCCATCCCCGCCTATACCAGCTCCCAGATAAGAAATCTCGACGTAAGCAGGCCCAGCGGAGTAACGGAGGCTGATCTCAAGCTGGTTACCCAGGGGGCGCTTGTGGGTCTGGAGAGCGCATTTTTAAAGGCTGAAGAGGATTACGGGGTAAACTGCCTTTTCGTCATGGCCATAGCCTCTCTTGAAAGCGCCAACGGAACCATATGCTTCAGGCCCAACAACATGTTCGGCTACGGAAACACAGGGTTTTCCTCAAAGGCCGAGGGTATAGACGTGGTGTCAAGGGCTCTGGCTCAAAATTATCTCAGCCCGGGAGGAAGCCTCTATTCAGGGAAGACCATTTCCGATGTAAACAAGAGATACGCCTCAAGCTCCACCTGGGACGATAAGGTCGCCAGCAGGATGACCCATTACTACTCCGTTATAAGTGAAAATCACAACGCTGCTCTGGAAAAGCTTAAATAGCAAATCGCGGGCTGTTTCCGGAACAGAAAAACCGGCCCCATTGGGGCCGGTGAAAGAGCCGGATATACTTTAAGCGGCTTTGCGCTTTCCGGAATATATGATAACGCCTGTCAGACCGCCTAAGGATAACAGGAGCAGTGTAATCCAAAGGGCAGGATTGCTGCTATCGCCTGTTTCCGGGCCGGTCTTATTATCTGTTGCGCTGCCTTCGGTATCATCTGCCGCAGACGGAGTTTCTTCAGTTTGGCCCGGGTCGGATGGTGTTTCCGTCGTTCCCGTTGCCGCTATCGTTTCCGTCTCTCCTACATAGCCGCATACCGTACATTCCTCGTGCCGTGAGCCTTCCTCTGTGGCTGTAGGCTCCTTATCTGTTACCCACTCATAGGTATGGGCGACTTCGTTCATTTTATCCCCGCAATTTAAACATTCCTTCCAGTGTCCGGTTTCATCGGATTTCCATTCCGCACCCGCTTCATGATCGGTTGTCGGAATAATTCCGTACTCATCAAGGTTCGCAATCTCTCTGCTTCCCTCTTCGTCCTCGAAGTGTTTTCCGCAGACTTCACAGGTATAGTACGCCTCCTTGCCCGGTGCTGTACAGGTGGCGTCCGCTCTGTCGGTTTTTTGCATGGAATGTCCCAACGGACTGATATCCTTTACATCCTTTTGAGAGCTGTACTCCGTACCGCCGAAGGTCACTCTCGCCGTATAGGCAGTTGTTCCGGCCTCGGTGCAGGAGGCAGAGTCCTTCTCTTCGCCGGTGATGTCGGCGTCCACGCTTTGGGTGTGCGCACCGTCATTTTCACAGGTAAATGCCGCCGAAGCGGTTTTTCCATCCTCAGACCAGTTCCAGACCGGCGCGCTCCAGTCGTGACCTGTTTGCGCGATCGTAACCTCTTCTACCGTTGTCGTATCGCTACCCTGTTCATCGGAAAACAGCCTATCGCACACGGAGCATTCCCAATATTGCTCATTTCCGGTTTCCGTACAGGTCGGCGCCTTGTAGGTATGTTCCGTCAGAGCATGTTGACCAAGGGCGCCGTATGCGCTGCCGCAGTTGGTGCATGTCGCCTGCTCTGTGCAGGTGGCCGTACCGCCGGTATGCCGGCATTCATAACTGCATTCGCTGCATACACCGTCTGTCCACTCATGGTTTTCTTCGGCAATTACTTCTGCGCCGCAGCAATCGTATGCGCTGGAATGACCGGTCTCTGTCTGCGTCCATACGATTTTGCCGGTATGATTATCAGGATCTACAGAGCCGTATGGCTGCTGACAGGTTTCGCAGATCGCCTGCTCTGTGCAGGTGGCCGTACCGCCGGAGTGAGCGGCCTCATCTACCCTGTTTCCGCAGATGCCGCAGAGCTTCCAATGGTTGTCTCCATCATACTTCCACTCTCCCGATGCCGCACAGGTATGAACGGGAGGGACCGTTCCCTTTACAGCTCCAGGCATGTCAAGCGGATTTTGACTTGAATAAAGCGCATCAAAATCGCTTTCGTTCGTCCCAAAATACACGGCGATTTCCTTTGCGTCCGAACCCTCTAAAAATTCATATTTTATAACATTTTTTCCAGCAGTTACGCCATCTTTATCACCTATATAAAGCTCAAATGTCCCGTCGCTATTCTTAAAAGCTATGGCAACACTCCCATCCTGGCTGCTGTCAAAGGTGATGGTCGCCGTCGTCTCGCTGTCACGTGTCGCAGTGACATTTGTAATCACCGGGTCATCCGCCGCGAAGGCCATTGCCGGCATGAGTCCTATGCAGAGCATCATGCATAACAGCAATGCCCATAATTTTTTCTTCCTTCTCATCTTGCTTCCTCCTGTAATATCTACTTTTTTAAGCGTTGACTTTGCAAAGGTCTACCTTTGCAAAGGGAAGAAAAAGGGAGTCTGGGGGGGGGTGAAAAAGAAAAAAGTATTGAAAAACAGCCCGTTTTCGGATATACTTGATGTGCACAAGCCGGTGCATATCGGATTTGCAGCTGGATTTGCAAAAGTAGACCTTTACAAATGGAAGAAGGGTTTATTTAATCGGTTTTTCAAGCTTAACTGCTTTCGCATAGAAGGTACCTTCCGGCATTCCGCAGGCATTTGCCGCCTGCCGGAGTGTTATTTTTTTGTCCCGCCACGCCTTGTGTACCTCGCGGAAATTATCCGGCAGGGGTACAGGCGGCCTGCCGAACTTCACTCCTCTTGCTTTTGCCGCCGCTATACCTTCCGCCTGTCTCCTGCGTATGTTCTCCCGCTCGTTCTGGGCTACAAAGGATAAAATCTGCAGGACAAGATCGGCAATAAACGTCCCCATCAGATCCCTGCCCTGCCTTGTGTCCAAAAGCGGCATATCCAAAACACAGACATCCACGCCCTTCTCCTGCGTCAGTAACCGCCATTGCTCCTGTATCTCCCTGTAATTGCGCCCCAACCGGTCAATACTCGGAAGATACAGCAAATCGCCCTGCCGCAGCCTTCTTACCAGACGTTTGTATTCAGGCCGGTCAAAATCCTTTCCCGACTGCTTATCCATGAAAATCCGGCTGTTCGGCACACTCTTCCCCCGCAGAGCGAGCAGCTGCCTGTCCTCGTTCTGGTCGGCGCTGGAAACGCGGATATACCCATACTCCAATAAAATCACCTCCCTTTCCCGCATATTTTATTGGTAAGGGAGGCCGAAAACAACCGGACTGATCTGCAAAGAAAATGGCTGAGGCTGTCCGTAAAAAGTAATGACAGACATTCTTGCCCGCAGCTTGAAATACCCGCATCAGAAAGAACTGCGGGTATTTGTTTTAACATAACGCAATGTTGGAAGCGTCTGCTATTTCTTCAGTTCAGGGAATCTGACGGTGATGTAGTGAAACAGTATGTCCCTGATTTCGTCGTCGGAAAACGGCGACGTGTCCAGAACGAAATCGTACTGCCTCAGATCCAGCCACTTTTTGCCGGTGAAGGTGTTGTAGTACTGAGCTCTCGCCCTGTCCTGCTTTTCGATGTCGTGAATTGCCTTCTTTTCCGTCAGCTTCTTGTCCAGCGTCTTTTCCAGGCGCTTTATGCGGCTGTCCATGTCCGCCTGAAAGAATATGCTGGTATGCTTTTCATAGTTCCTGAACAGATGGGAGGCACAGCGGCCGATAATGACGCACGGCCCCTTTTCCACGGATTCGCGCATAATGTCCGTCTGAGTCTTAAACAGCTGATCGCTGGTGGGTATGTACCACTCCCTGGCCATGTACGGCATCTCTAAGGCGGCGGAGCGGGCCATGGCTGTGAGGACGGAAACGTTCTCGTCCAGCAGCTCCAGATTTTCTTCGTCGGCGTCCAGGATGGCGGCGGCTTTTGTCAGTATCTCCTTGTCAATGTATTCGAACCCGAAATGCTCGGCTATGGCCTTGCCCATGGCAGAGCCTCCGCTTCCCAGCTGCCGGCCGATGGTTATCACGTGGTGTTGACTGTTCATTTTCTTTCCCTCCTGTTAAATATACCCCTGTTAAATGCACCTATTATACCATGTTGGACTGCTGTGTCAAGCTGCTGTGGAGCCTAATGTCAGTCACAGAAAATATCGTCGTCACGGGCAGTGCGCTTTACAAAGGCAATGGTCATAATGAGGGCTACGGCGCTCAGCCCCGCGGCAGCGCCGTAGGCCGCCTGCATACCGTTGAGGATGGATTGGACAGAACCGGCGCTGACGGTGGCTGTGCTGACGATGGTCATAATTGTGATGAGGATGGCGGTGCCGATGGAACCGGCCACCTGTCTGGCGGTGTTGTTGATGGCGCTTCCGTGGGCTATCATCCTGTTTTCCAGTGAATTTAGACCCCACGTGTTGATAGGCATGTTGACCATGGCCAGACCGAAGAGCCGCACGGTGTATATGAGGCAGACGGTCATGAAGGTCCAGTCCTCATCTATGAAAACGAAGAGGCCGGTGAAGACTGTGACGAGGGCGAGGCCGGTGACGGAAACACCTCTCGGGCCGAATCTGTCGAAGAGCCATCCGGTCACAGGGCTCATAATGCCCATCAGCAGGGAGCCGGGGAGCATGACCAGACCAGACTCCATGGCTGTGAAATGAAGGATGTTCTGCAGATATATGGGAGTGATGATGGTGCCGGCTATCAGCGCCGCGTTGACTATCATACCGATTATGGTGGAATATCTGAATTCTCTTATGGTGAGAATGCTCAGCTCCAGCAGCGGCGCCGACAGGATGCGCTGACGCCTTATGAAGACTGCCAGGAAGACTGCGCCTACGACCAGCGACACTATGGTTACAGGGTGGAGCCATCCGTAGCTTCCGGCAACGCTGAATCCGTAGAGGAGCCCTCCGAAACCGATGGTGGAGAAGATCACCGACAGGACGTCCAGCCTGGTGCGAGATATCTCTCCCACGTTCTTCAGCAGCAGGAAGGATATTACTATGATGATGACGGCCAGCGGCACAATGAGGAGAAATATGCTGTTCCAGCCCCAGACATCGACTATCCATCCCGAAAGAGTGGGGCCGATGGCCGGCGCGAAGGCCATTACTATGCCGATGGCTCCCATGGCCGCGCCGCGCTTTTCACGGGGAAAGAGCAGCAGTATGACGGTCTGTATCATAGGCATCAGAACGCCGGCGGCCATGGCCTGGAGTATCCTGGCCAGCAGGAGAACGGCGAAGCTGCCGGCAAAACCGGCTACGGCCGTTCCCACGGCGAACATCAGCATCGAGCTGAGAAACAGCTGCCTGGTGGTGAAGCGGTCGATGAAGTAAGCGGTTATGGGTATCATTATGCCGTTGACCAGCAGGAAGGCCGTCGTCAGCCACTGTCCTTCGGCCGCCGTTATATGCAGGTCCTCCATGATGCTGGGGAGAGCGGGGGAGAGGACAGTCTGGTTGAGGACTGCCAGAAAGACTCCCGATATCATGACGGCGACTATCAGTGTCCTCTTTTCAGATTCATGTCTTGCTCTTTTGTCTTTATTCATCATATTCCTTTCTCTTCGATAGCTTTGAGCCGATCAAGAATTTCTCCGGCATCCCGCAGGCAGGCCGGCTGCTCTGTCTTTTCGTAGTTGTCCAGGGCTTCCCGGAGAGAGTGGGTCAGCGCTTTTTTCATGAAAAAAGGCTTAAGCTTTTCCATGTCGTCAGTACAGGAGGTCCTGACGCGGTCCAGGATGTCAGGGGTGAGAAACGACGATTTTCCCTGTCGTATCCGCTGCGTCGCCTGGAGACTGTCGACGATGTAGTCCAGCAGCGTGTCCCGGTCCAGAACTATCTGACAGCGCCAGGCAATAGACGATACCTCCCGCAGCAGACCGCCGAGGCTCATGGTCAGCTCACCGGCCAGGTTTTCATCCTCCATGTCAAAGGCCTGCATGATTATCTGCTGGAACAGCAGAAATATATCGAGACTCAGCTTGTTTATGTAGCTGAAATATTTTTCCCGCTGCTGGCACGGCTGTGCTGAGAGGAACTCGTTTATGAAATGACTGCGGGCCGAGAAGCCTGTCATCCGCTCTGAGATACAGCTTTTCAGCATTTCCACAGGGGACTCCTGCGAGTTCTCCGTGATCTGGCGTATGCTGCAGAGCATCTGCTCTACCATGTAGCAGATGATGGCCATGCTGAAATCCTCCTTGGAACGAAAGAGCTTATACAAGGTGGCCTTCGATATTCCGCAGGCCTCGGCCACATCCTGCATGGACGTATTGTAGTAGCCTTTCTTTTCAAACAGGTCCCTGCCTGTCTCTATAATGTGTTCCTTCTTATGGTCCATCGACCTATTACCTCCAAACAAAAACCCGCCTAATGCGTGTCGACGCGAGACCGGCTCAAAAAGCCGAAGGGGCGTGACTGCCCGCGGATACCGATGAGTTTTTTACGTACTTACTAGTTTATTATACAGGCGTCGAAATGGGATGTCAAGGGGCCGGCAGGGTCAGCCGGCCATCTCTTTATTGGGCAGAAGAGCCTGGAAAAATACACGCAGATTTCCGGTCGATGCGGCCCGGCACGGTCTCAAAGGTTTTGCCGGTGTTGAGAATTTTCCTCGGAAGTGATATCATCTATGTGTAAAAGCGATGCAATCTATGAGACAGACACATTAAAACGCTGAGCAGGAAAGGGAGGTAGAAAGATGACAAACTTTTACGTCACATACAAATTCAGGGACAGGGAAACACGGGACGCGTTCTACAGAGAGGTGAAGGAAAGCGGCGCGCCGGAAATATCCCGTAAGGAAGACGGCTGTATACGGTATGATTTCTTTTACTATGCCGATGAGGATAACAAGCTGTTCCTGTGGGAGCAGTGGACCAGCAGGGAGGCCCAGAAGCTCCACTGTCAGCAGCCGCATTTCCTCCGGCTTTCCAGTATAAAGGAAAAGTACGGCGTAGAGACCGATATACAGGTGGAAGACAGCTGCAGCAAGTAGAATGGGCCCGATCGCAGGGCCGGAAACGATAAAAACGGGGTGCGATGCCACAGATACGGCGCCGCACCCCGGCAGACGTTTTTGACTGCTCTTTTCCCCGGGATTATTTTCTCCTCCGCCGCACTACCGCGGCAGCCGCGATTCCCGCCAGGGAGGCGCACATGAGAGCCATAAGAGGAATCATATTAAAGGTGTCTCCTGTTCCCGGCGCGGTTTTAAGCCCATGGCCGGATACCTCCGCGGGATCCATGGAATTTACAGCCTCCAGATGGCTGTTTTTATATGCTACCTTATAGCTCTGATTATATGCAGCTCCTTCCTTAAGTATATTTTCCTCCTCAGCTTCTCCGTCTTCATATCTGTCTTCGGCGGGCAGAAGCTCAGAGGCTCTGTATGTGTAGAGATTTCCTTCAGGATCTGTCTTCGGAAGTCCCGAAACCGATTTTGAAACGGAGCTTTCATTGTCGCCGCCGTAAAGGTATATAACCAGATCCTTTTCTTCTCCGTTGTCGTATACCTTCGCCTTCTCCCAGTCGCCTTCCTTTGGCTCCCCGGCTGTTGTTCTCTCTATAACAAAGCCCGCTTCCCAGTCATACCCTGCTCTTTCCGTTTCAGGTCTCGCGGCGCGGATATTATCGCCGTCTCCTTCCCAGGTCTTTGTCACTGTCAGCTCTGTGGTTCTGAGTCGGTTGTGGATTTCCCCGGAAAGGGCGCTGTTGGCCTCTGCCTCAGGCTTTATGGTTCCCCGGCCGTCGGTTCTTCCGTCGGGATAATAGGCGGGGCTGAAAATTCCTTTCTCAAAATCATAGGTATATGTCAAATTATCATGAGAATCTTTAACGGGAGTATTCTGAACAAACCTTCCCTTTTCCGTCTCAAATTCTACGGAGGTTTCCACTACTCTGTAGAGAAGCCGCCTTGTTTCTCCGTTTTTATCCTTTATTACGGAAGGAAGCTTGCGGAAGTAATTTTTCTGTCCCCAGACTTCGGCGTCGTTAATGGCTCCCGTAAGGGCCCCGGTAAAGGAATATCCGGCAAATACCCTGTTATACTCCTCCCTGCTCATAGCCCCGGCAAAATATTCTTCCGCGTTTTTCCATTTTCCCACGGAAAGGCTTCCGTCTTTTTTCCCTGCTTCAGCTGTCTGCAGGGCAAATCTCACGGTAATGTCTCCCGCTCCGAGATAATCTTCTGTTATAAGGTTTCCCTTTGAGTCAACCCAGCTTTTGCTGTATGGAACTGATAAGACTATGGAGTTTGTCAGCTCCTTCATGATTATCCCGGTGGTTTTCTTCCCGTCATGGCTTTCTTCACGGCTTACAATACTGCCGGCTCCCACGGCTCCGCCGTCTCCGTCAGATGGAAAGGCTGTGTATATTACGTCTCCCTTATGGCTGTTCCACGTGTTTTCTTTGTGAGGCTCCTTTACAATGTACTGCCATGCCATGCCGTTAGGGGCGTACCTTTCCAGCTCTCCGGCCTTTCTTCCCTCAATGGCATATGTCCAGCCTCCATTGTCTGTATTCTTATCCCATGTTATCTTATAATCCTCTGCCGGAACCTCTCTGCTGAAGATGGAATTGCCCTGACCGCTCTGCTCACCGGCGTATCTGTAAAGCCTAAGGGTTATATTCTCCGGCCTCAGGTTAAAGGCGTTCTCATAGTCCTCCCAGACCTTTTTCCCCGTAAGAATGACTGTTTCTCTCTCTTCAGCCTGAGCGTTGAGGAAGGTGGCTCCCGTCTTTACCTTGTCGGGCGCGTTCCCCTCTCCGGTATAATCCGTAAGAACAATATTTTCTGCTAAAGCGTTATTATCATCCTTTAAATTATCCTCTATTCTGACCTGCGATGGCTCAAGGTCTCCTGACGCCGCCCAGGTGGAATATCCTCCCAGCTGAGTTTTTATCTCTCTGACAGTATATTTATACGGGCTTCCGTTAGGCGCGTATTTATCAAGGCCTTTAAATACGAGAGTTCTTTCAAGGGGATTTTCCCGGCTGCCCGGCTCCCCTTTTCCCGAGGAGGCATCGTAATTTTCCATGGCCTTCTCATATGCGGCTTTTACTTCCGCGGAGGTCCATGTAACGTAATCCGCAGTCTCCGGCGCCGACTCTATCCTGACGCCGTTTTCATCGGTCTCGCCGGTAAGATATGTTCTTGTAAGCTCAAATCTTACGGCAGGATAAGCCTCCGGAGAGCCGTCTTCCTTCACGGGAAGCTCCAGATATTTCTTTACCGCCGCGGAGGCTTTGCTGCTGTGGTAGATGTTTTTCACAAGATAGGTGTTGACTGCAGGCTGCCGGTAAACCAGAGAGCTGTCGGGAGGGCTTTCCCCGTCAAAATCCACTGAGGTTTCCTCCAGGATATAAGTGTAAAGCCTTCCTCTCCCATCATACTTAGGGAGTTCCCGGGCGTCCTTTTCCCCTGTAACGGTTATTTCTCCCTTTTCACCTTTTGCCAGCGTGTTCCTTCCCAGGTACTTTATACCGAATAAATACGAACCTCCGGCGTTAAGATCCGCCCACTCCGAGACTGTAAGCTCCGCCGCGGGATTCCCCCGGCTGCTTTCATATATCTCTCCCGAGGATCCTCTGTAAACGGTCTCGCCCTTTTCATCTGTTTCCTGATTTATTTTGTCTCCTTTATATTTCCGGTACAGGGTGAAGGTTACCTGTGGAAGGTCCGCCGAAGGATATCCCGAAGGCAGAGACGCCCACAGCTTCTGTCCCTGTACGGCAACGCTTTTTTCTATGGTATTGGTAAAGGTGCCTCCTTCCTTAAGAGCGTAATGAGTCCTCTGGGCGTCTTCCTCCAGGCTGATTACGTCTCCCCTGGTTCTGCTGTCTTCTCCTGTCTCATATTCCGTCCCTATATAAACCGGCGGCTCCTCCTTTTTCTCGCCGGGAACCCAATAGCCTGTATCCGTGTAATCGAAATCCCTTTTATTTACAGAGGTTCTTTCTACGGCGTAGTATATTATTTCGTAGCCGTATTCATCGTACTTGGGAAGCTTATCAAGCTGAGCGTGCCAGTGATATCTCCTGTCCCTAAGCTGCTCAGGAAGGGCTTCCTCTTCACCGGGCTCAGCGTATCCCCATCTGCAGTCAGCCCTGTAAAGACCTGCAGCCGGCTCTCCCTTCTCATTTCGGGCAACCCGGTATATGTCAAGGTATATGTCGGGGCGCTGATTGGAATCGTGGCTGTATTCATCATTCCACTGCTTATGCCACAGAATATCCTTTGTCCCGGTGAGTCTGTTGTCAAGAGTTATTTCATGGGTATCAGCGGCACGGCGGTCTCCCGGTATATAGCTCTCCTTCTGAAACGCGGCGTACTCCTTTATAAGAGCGAAAAGCTCAGGGTAATTTTCCCTTATAAAGGCTTCTGAGACCTCTTTTCCCCCGCCGTCTGTCCAGACCTCCTCCACCTTGTATCTGACCGTTTTTCCGCTTCTGTCATACTTTGGAAGTCCTCCGAAGATTATCTCCGAGGAGGCTTCTTTAAGAGGCAGCGGCTGCAGGGACCACGTGTTTTCACCATTGGCGTCCTTTATATTCACAGGAAAACGTGAGCCTCCCACATATACTGTGTCCGTCTCTTCCTTTTGATAATTTCCCGTTATCTCATAGTATTCCGGAACTTCCTCATCGGCAAAGCCGAGGCGCAGAGCGAGCCTGAGCTTTTCTCCATGGGCGTTTATATTCTCCAGAGCCTCGGAAATGTCTTCCCTTATGCTTCCGTCGCCGTCAATCCAGTTTTTGGTTATATGGACGTCTGTATTTCCCAGCCTTCTGTTTATTACAGAATACATAAGGTCCGTTCCAGCTTCTGAAGGCTCGGGATACACCGCTTCATACATGTGATTTTCCGTCGCGTACCGGGAAGTCTCATACTCGGTATCCCCCGGACCGTTATAGAAGAACTCCTCTCCCGATCCCCTGGAGGGTCCTGAGGAAGGGGCTTCCACAGGACTGTCCGCCGCCTTCGCTTCTGTAATATATACCTCCTCAGGCCTGTATTTTCCTATTCCCACAAGCTGCTGCCAGACATTTTCTCCGGAGCCCTCTTCGCCGCTTCCCAGGGTAACGGCGGCTATAACCCGGCGGCTTTCTCTGAGGCGCACCTCTATGGTCACAGGCTCTCTGTGAATTATATCGCTGTCATCCTTCCATTCCTTTCTTACCAGTATCCTGTTTCCCTTTCCCGGTGAATTGGTCACAAGGGTATAATATCCCTCTTCTGTTCTTTCAGTGTCATAGGACGGAGAATAATTCACGGTGCTTTCAAGCTCCAGAAGCACATAGTCGTATTGTCTTCCCTCCCTGTCAAATTCTTCAAGAGGTGTGATCACCGCCTTCCACGGCTCCGTCTCTCTTATTTTCATGTCTGTGCCTTCGATTGCCGCGGCTTCTCTGTCTGCCTTCCCATCCATAAGAAATTCTGCAATAAGGCTATCCTCATTAAGGCTGCCGTCTCCGGCAACACGATAAAGGCCGAAGGTCACCTCCGCATCCCGGGGAGCCTCTGTCTCCTCACCATTTTCATCCAGCCAGATTTTCTCTGCCCTGTAGTCTATGGCGCTGACTATGGAATTTGTTATTTCCGTAACGTCCCCCTCCGTTTTTCCCTGAGATTTATATACTACGTTCCTTCCGCCCTGACTGAGGGTAAAGGTCCCCTCAGGGCTCATGAGATTATCTGAGCTTCCCTGGAAAACTCCTGTTTCGACCCATTTGTATTCCAGCTCCTTTCCCTGAGCATCGTATTTATCCACTGAGAGGCTTTCCTCCGCCCGGATATTCTCAGCGGAGAATTCATCCATGGTAACGGTAATGTTCTGTCCGTTTTTACCGGAAGGCCTCCAGCGGCTTTCGTCACGGCTCCCCTTTTCTCTTTCATAAAGGGTCAGCTCCACGGCCACGTCTTCAAAAGCCGCCTGAAAAGCCGCGGCCCTCCATATTTTACTGACCTTCACGGAAACCGTATCTGAGATTCTGTTGGAAAGGGTTCCTCCGTTATAAAGAAAGGTATTGCCGTCTTTTCTCTCTCCTGTCTGCTCCTTTATATCTCCGCTGCTGTCAGGCCTTACGTCTGTTATCGTTCCATCATCCGACACACATCCCGGCACCTGCTCATAATGGTCGGCGTCCTCTCCGTCCTCCGTTTCATCTTTAAGATATTCTCTTACGGCGTATATGTATTCATATCCTTCCGGATCGTATTTCTCAAGACCCGGTCTGCCGCTTATTTCTCCATCCTCTTCATTGAAGCTTACAGTCTGAACAGCTTCCCCGCTGAGCTTAAGAGTAACTATGCTCCCCCTGCTGTCGCCCGCGGCGTACCTTACAGGCGCGGCGGCAGAGGGGCTTTCGCCCTTTCTGTATCGCCAGAGCTGAAATTCGCCTGCCGGCCGCTTCACACCGCCGCTGCCAAAGGCTTCCTTTAATTTTGACAATATTCCGGAAGCCGTCCCGCTGTCAAGCCATACCTTTTCGGCTTTATATTCGGTGGTCCCCGTAAGAGTGAGATACAGAGTTCCTCCATTGTGAATTTTATCTGTCACAGCTCCGTAGTTGGGAGCCGCCGAATTATCATAGGACATGGCGAAATAATCTCCCTCTTCCAGAGAGTCCGTATATATCTTCCCTTCCGAGTCCCCGGCAGACTGAGCTCTGTATAATATAAGGGCGCCGTCCAGACTGTACTTCCACAGACTTCCTATTGTTACTGTTTTCACATCGGGATTGTCCGTATCAGCCTCAGTGATTATTTCAAAATTATCTCCCCCGTCTCCCAGATTACAGCTTTTCTCTTCACTTCCTTCTACAGCCGCTGTAAAATCCAGGTTTTCCAGAAGAGCGTCTGTTACTCCCTGTACATTTTCCTGATCTCCACGGCGTATATTCACATTAAATGAAAAGTCCGTCTCCAGCACATAGTACCAGCCCTCTGCCGCGGCCGAAGGATACTCTTCTCTGTTTTCAGAGGTAACCTCAGTCAGAATATATCCCCGGACCTTTTCAGGCTGCAGCTTCCATTCCACCTTATATAAGGCTTCTTCTCCATTGCCGTCAGTCCATGTCACCCGGGACGGGAGGGTACGGCTGCCCACGGTAGCAGCATAGGTCCCCGCGCCTGCCTTGTCATTGACAGCTATAACGGGCAGAGCCGTCATTCCTGTCTGAGACATGGAGTCTTCTGTCAGCTCAGTATAATCCGCAGCCTCTGATGTTTCGTTTCCATCCTCGTCCAGTTCTGTCAGCCTGAAGCTGAGGACCGGCTGAGGATAGCTTTCACCGGAGGGCCTGATGCTTTTCTCATCATTATTGTCAATCCAGAATATGTTCCTGCTGAGGCCTTCTCTGTATCGGTCCACAGATACCTTTGTGTCTTCAGGCAGCGCCCTTTTAGAGCCGCTGTTTTCACCGCTTTTTTTAATATCAGCAGCCTCTGTATCCCCCTTTTCCTCCTTTTCCGCTCCTTTAACTGTAAAGGCCTTTGTATGCTTTTCTGTCAGAGCAGAGTATTCCGCCTCCGGCTCTTCTCCGTCAACGGATACCAGTATGTCCTCTTCCGAAACGTCTATGATCACGTCAGAGGAGGGGTCGCCCGCAGCTCCCGCGCCAAAAAACGCCTCTCCGGTAAATTTTCCCGACTCCCTGTCTATGCTGAAACAGAGATACAGATTTCCTTTTTGATCTGTTTCCGTATATATTTTTCCGGCCTCCCGGTCCTCAGGGTCGGCCTTTTCATGAAGGGCTTCCTCCTGAGGCTTAAGTTCACGCAGAAAAGACGCCTCCTCACCGGTGAGAAATATTTTTACCTCAGCCGTCTGTCCGCGGCTTTCCTCCCTGAAAGCCGCGCTGATGTGAACGCTCCCTGTCTCCTGAGGTGAAATTTCTTCTTTTTCAGGCTCCCATAACACGACAATATCCGGCCGGTCTTCAGCGGAAGCCCCGCCGAATTCCTCTGAGACATCCTTTCCCAGGCCTGCCGCTGATGCCGGCGTCATGGTAAATACAAGCACGATAGCTGTAAGCAGACATATAAGCCTGCTCCTGTCTCCGGTTTTTTTCATAATGGTACGTCCCCCTTAAACATTTTCTTTCTGTCTCTTAATTTTCCTCTTTCATTTAAATTACTAATACGCCGAGGCGGATATGCCTGAAAATCTTAAAATTTTTTCCTGTCCATGAGAGCCGAAAGCCAGACATTTATATTCGACAGTGTTAAAATCTTTAAAGGGCGTGCCGGAATCTTTAAAATAACGGAAAACCAAGATCGTTCAGGGGTCTGAAGGATATGTACACTTTTGTATTTTCAATATGATTTTTCTTATTTCAGCTGAACCGTAAGGTCTACCTTTTGGCGCAAATTTTCAGCGAATCCTTGCGGCTGTCGCTGTCACCTCCTTCCTTGGCCCATCTGAGAAATGTGGTCTGTGCCAGGTCCAGACGCCTGGCGGCTTCTCTGGAGCTCATATCTCCTCTCTTCCAGCTTTCAACGAATTCCTCCAGATTGTCGGGTCTCTTTCTTGGCGGTCTTCCGAATTTTACTCCCCGTTTTCTGGCGGCCACTATTCCCTCCGCCTGCCTCTTTCGTATGTTTTCCCTTTCTGTTTCCGCAACATATGAGAGTATCTGCAGTACCAGATCCGCTATAAAGGTGGCGGTCAGATCCTTGTTCCCCTCCCAGGTATTGAGGAGAGGCATGTCCAGCACCACTATATAGACTCCCTTTTCCTTTGTTATAAACTGCCACTGATTTATTATTTCCTCATAGTTTCTTCCCAGTCTGTCTATACTTTTTACCACCAGGATGTCTTCTTTTTTAAGCCTTTTTACCAGCCTTTTGTACTGAGGCCGCTCAAAATCCTTTCCGCTCAGCTTATCGAGATATATATTTTTCTCTCCTACCCCAAAATCCGACAGCGCCGCCATCTGCCTGTCCTCGTGCTGTTCCTTTGTGGACACTCTCGCGTATCCGTATTTTTCCGACATATTTCTCTCCTTTCTCATCTGCAAACGTTTCTCTTATTTTACAAAAATCCTCCCCCCTATGAAAAACGCCGCAGGTTCCGCGGTTTTATACTATCGGATGTTCCTCTGAATACATATCCCCAAAAAAAAGCCGGAAGGATAAAACCCTTCCGGCATATGATGTTCTCACAATTTTTATGTTCAGCTTATGGATTTTCCCAGCTCAAGGGCGCTGTTAAGCTCCGGCTTTCCTTCAATATCTCCTGTATCCATATTGCCTCCCGCCAGAACATGGCCCAGGTTTTCCCACCTGAGATGCTCCATAAGGTGGTCATAGTAGAGGAGCACATCCTCAAAGCCGTGACCCTCCGCCGCCATGAGAAGGGCTGAGGATTTTCCTCCCCTCAGGAGATTTTCTCCTCCTTCCTCAAGAGCGAAGAGACGGTCTACAGCTGTGCGGATCTGTCCGCTCATGTTCCAGTAGTAAAGAGGCGTGGCAAAAACAACAACATCACAGTCCTTTACTGCCGGATATATCTCAGCCATATCGTCCTTCTGAACGCATGGACATTCCCTGGCGCTATCGCCTCCGAAGCAGCCTTTGCAGCCGCCTATATTCATAGCGTCAAGGAAAAATTCCTTTACTGTGTTTCCGGAGCTTTCCGCTCCCTGTGTAAAGGCCTTTACCAGAGCCGATGTGTTTCCCTTTCTTCTAGGGCTTCCGTTTAATACGACTATTTTCTTACTCATTTTACAACTCCTTTCTCACTTTATATATCCGAGATTGACTTTATCCTTTTCCCTTACTATAATATAAACAAGAATATCACTAAAAGCAAGTACGTACATTTGAGTTATATACTTACCTTAAGGAGAGTGTAAAATGGACAAAAAATGTATTTCCGGCCAATGTCTCAGCTCCACGGGCTTCAGCTATACCCTGTCTCTTATAAACGGCAAATATAAAATGACCATTCTCTATACCCTGATGGAATTCGGCGTCGTTCGGTTTAATGAGATGAAAAAGTATATAGGCGGCATATCCTACAAAACTCTCAGCTCCACCTTAAAGGAGCTGGAGGCTGACCGGCTCATTAACAGGAAGGAATATCCCCAGATACCGCCCAAGGTGGAATACAGCCTTACTGAAAGAGGAAAATCCCTTATTCCCATTCTGGACATGATGTGCCAGTGGGGAGATGACAACAGGCTTTCCTGCGCTGCTGAAGCTGAAGACCCTTCCCTGTGATCCGGCGGAAGCTTTCTGAAATAAAGGATGTGAAAAAGGACGGCTCGGATTTGACCGATGAGCCGTCCTTTTCAGCTTCATTAAGTTATTTCCACAGCTTTTCAGGGTAAAGACCCTTGTCCTTCATGGACTGAATGGAGCTTGTAACGTCCTCCTTATCCTCCCTGTAGGTAACGCCGCACCATTTATCGTGGGTTTCAAGAACCTTTATCTCCGCCTTTCCTTCCTTTATGAGCCTGTCCGCCACAGTAGGAAGAGGATACTCTCCCTTTACAGGGTCGGCTTTAAGGGTTTCCTCAAGAAAGGCAGGAAAGCCCTCCTCAAGCTCCTTCATCATGCTCAGTGAAAATCCCCAGAAGTTCATGGAAACTACCGTTTCTCCCGGAAGCTCTGTCCATGTCCTTCCTTCGTCTTCGGTGTAGGCTATGGCGCCGTTTCTTTTCATTATTCTCGTTCTTTCGGTTATCTGCCGGAGAAAGCCGTTTTCATCGGTTACACAGACTCCTCTGGCCACGTGGCCGTTGTCCGTTACGGTGTTTTTAAGCATGTAGCCTATCATACAGTAGGCGTATTTTTCCTTATCCTCGTGAGAGGTGAGATAATCGTATATCTTCTGAAATCCCTCGGGTCCGTAGTAATCATCGGCGTTTATAACGGCAAAGGGCCCCTTTATAAGGCTCCTGCAGGCCATAACCGCGTGGGCCGTGCCCCAGGGCTTTGTTCTTTCGGGAGGAACGGTAAAGCCCCGGGGAAGGTCCTCCAGCCTCTGATAAGCGTATTCTATTTCCATAAACCTTCCGGCTCTTTCATCTACAAGCTCTCTGAAGACATCTCTATGCTCTTCCTTTATTACAAATACGGCTCTTGTGAAGCCTGCCATCATAGCGTCGTAAAGGGAGAAGTCCAGAATAATTTCTCCTGCGTTGGTTATTTTATCTATCTGCTTGGGGCCTCCGTATCTTGAGCCCATTCCCGCAGCCATTATTATGAGGGTAGGTTTCATATCCTTGTTCATGTTTTCTCCTTCTTTTATGCCTGCCCTTTTACCGGCGGACTGTTTTATACGTCTTTTAAATTATATCAAATTCCCGTGTGTTTACAAAGGTTTTTGTTTTTTATGCCCGCCTTCGTGATATAATACCCTCATAGTCTTTTAACTTACGGAGGTGAAGCAGTGACGCGAGAGCTTGTCTTTGTTACCGGATTTTTCGGGTCTTCCACAGAGAAAAAGGCCCGTGACATAGCCGCTGAAAGGGGATTTTCTTTCATATCCCTTGACCGTGAAATTGAGAAAAGCGACGGTCGTTCGGTTCGCAGAATATGTATGACCATGGGAGAGCATGAATACAGAAATATGGAGTACGCGGCTCTTGAGAAAATCTGTGAAAGCGCAAGGGACTCCGCTGTCATCGCCTGCGGGGACGGCGTTCTTCTGGATGATATGTCCGCTGAGATTATAAGAGGGCACAGTCTGGTAATACTGGATATGGATACCCCTGAGGAGGAGCTCTGGCAGAGGGCTCTCAGGGAAGAGAATACATATCACGCCTTTATGTACGGCGACCATCCGCAGGAGAAAAGATCCGCCTTCAGAGAGCTTTACTCCAGAAGAAAGGCCTTTTATGAAAATTTTTTAAGTAAGCTTTAGTTGTTATATGGAGGTTTTTATGATTTACAAAAGAAACAGCGCGGCCAGAGAGGCTGCTCTTGACGTGGCTAAAAAAATGGTGGCGGCCGCAATTACCGCCCCAAAGGGACACGGAACCGATAATCTCGAAGCCGTGATACTGGACGGAGAGGAAAAGGACAGGCTGGCTTCCATTATGAGGGATATCGCCGAGGAAACGGGAGCCGACTTTTTTAAAAGAGACGCCGCCTGCCTTGACGGCAGCGTCTGTATAGTGCTTCTTGCTACCAGGAATAAGCCTATAGGTCTTTCCGACTGCGGATTCTGCGGATTCGGAACCTGCGGCGGAGCGAAAAAGGCCGGAGCCAACTGCGCCTTTAACGTAAACGATCTGGGACTTGCCATAGGCTCCGCGGTTTCCATTGCCGCTGACAACAGAATGGACAACAGAGTTCTTTTTTCCGCGGGCAAGGGGGCTCTGAGAATGGGTATTTTCCACGATGATGTGAGAGTATGCTTCGGAATTCCTCTTTCTGTAAGCGGAAAGAGCGTTTTCTTTGACAGAGAAGCTTAAGGACGTGATTTAAAAGACAGGGGCTGAAATTACCGCTTTATCAGGCCCCTGTTTTCTTTTTGTCCAGCCGCATGGAAAAGCCTGCCGCCGCCGCGGCTACCGCTATGCCAAGACCCCAGCCTGCTATAACGTCTGTAGGGTAATGGACTCCCAGGTATACGCGGCTTATTCCAATAGCTATCATGGGAACAGCCAGAAGCGCCGTAAGTATATCGGCTGCTTTTCTGTTTCTGAAATTCTTTCTTATAAGGTATATGAGTATACTGAAGAGAAACATGCTGGCGGCAGCATGGCCGCTGGCAAAGGAAAATCCGCCCTCCTCTATGAGATGAGTGATATCCTCCGGTCTGGGCCTTTCAACCAGGAGCTTTACTCCTCTGTTGAGAAGGGTTACAAAGGCCGCTCCCGCTGCCAGAGGGATTCCGTAGGTTATCCTTGTTTTTCCGATGAGGAGCAGCACAATACAGAGGGCTGTAACGGTCTGCCAGTTGCCCATATAGGTGATTACCTTCATAACCGCCGTAAGGCCGCTGCTTCTCAGTCCGTATAAAAGCTCTCTTACAGGATCGTCAATCCAGTGAGCGTTTCCCGTTAAAAAAAGGCAGAGCATGGCCGTAAATCCTGCCAGCCCTGCTCCCGCCGCTATTAAAAGCTTTACTCTCATAATTTACTTTAGCTTTACGGCTGTACCGTAGGCGATAATTTCAGCTGTTCCATCCATTATGGATGAGGATGCGAACCTGGCGCTTATTACAGCGTCGGCGCCCATGGCCTCGGCTTCCTTTACCATTCTGGAGGTGGCTATCTGTCTGGCCTCTGCCAGCATTTCCGTATAGCTCTTTATTTCTCCGCCTGCTATGGTTTTAAATCCGGCCATTATATCCTTTCCTATGTTCTTGGACTGGACTACGTTTCCTTTTACAAGTCCGAGAGCCTCTATCTCCTTTCCCGGAATGTAGTTGATGGTTACTACCTGCATGTGAATATCCTCCTTTTAAAAGCTTTCAGCTGTTTCTTACGCAATGATTATATACCATATACCGTCTCAGTACAAATTAACTTTTCTTAATTATTCTCTTTCCCGCTTCTTTTTATGACTGTCTGGGCTACGGGAAAGAATAGAAGCAGGCTTAGCCTTTCCCTTCCGGCGGCCTTCCTTCTTCCCTCCTCTATGAGCTGTACCCTGGTGGCGGGACCCTTTCTTTCTCTTTCCTTTTCTTCCATGACTGTCCTTTCCCCGGAGCTTTCGCCGGCCTACAGATTCATTTTATGTCTGTGGATCTGATTCTGTGCTCACAAAAATATACACCGGCTCTACATTATGGTATAATAGAAATATCTGTATACTTGAACGGGTGAAGGCAGAGCTTCCCCTCACGGAGGTGACTCAATGAAAATACTGGCAAATATACCGGGAGCCTTTAAGCTGGTCAGATGTCTCAAATATTTTAAGCCATACGGAAAGGAAATAGACGCGGCCAGGGCTGCCGGAGATGCGGAAAAGGAACGTGAGTATATTCTTAAATCCACCGCCCTCTGGGGTAGCAAGGTTATGGAAATGTTCGGGAGCAGCGTAAATGTCAGAGGGCTTGAAAATCTCCCTGACAAGGGTCCTGTTGTTTTTGTGGGCAATCATCAGGGCTACGCCGATATATTCGCTTACTTCGCGGCTTTTACGAAATTCCAGTTCGGCTTTGTGGCCAAGGAGGATCTGGGCAGGCTTCCCTTCTACGGAAAATGGATCGGCAAGATCAGAAGCGTTTTCATAGAAAGAGGCGATCACCGGTCTTCCCTTAAGGCGATAAACAAGGGTATCGAGTATATAGAGCAAGGTTTCTCTCTGGTTATTTTCCCGGAGGGAACGAGAAGCAAGGGCCCTGTTCCCGGCCCATTTCAGAGAGGAGCTCTTAAGCTTGCTACCAAGCCGCAGGTTCCCATTATTCCCGTATCCTTAAACGGCAGCTACAGAATGTTTGAGGAGGAGGGCCGTCTCAAAGGCGCTGAAATAGATATTATAGTTCACAAACCCATAGAAACGAAGGGGATTTCAAAGGCTGAGGAGAAGGCTCTGGGAGAAAAAGTGGAGAAGCTCATAAAGGATGGCGTAAAGGAGCTCCAGACTCGGACGAATGACCCGAGAAATTTCTAACGGAAAGAGGTTGAGAAAAATGAAATCCAAAAAAGTGCTGGTTTTAGGCGTTGGCGCGCAAGGCTCGGCTGCCGCTAAAAGGCTGGATGCCGAACCTAACGTGGAACAAATAATATGCGCGGACCGTGATAAATCAGCCGTAGACAATCTGGTAAGGACTTTGTCAAAAGCTGTCGGAACAACTGTAGACGCCCACAACAAGGACAGCATCGTCGCAGCCGCTGAAGGAGCGGATCTTATACTTAACGGTCTTCCCCTTGAATGTACCAAAAACGTTCTGGACGCGGCTCTGGAGGTAAAGGCAAACTATCAGGACTATGCCGCCACCACGGCCCTTGACGAGGACTGGGTAGAGAGCATAAGGCTCCAGTACGACGTTTACGGACCCAGGTTTGCTGAAATAGGCAGGCTGGCCCTGGTGGGAACGGGCTCGGCGCCCGGACTCATATGCGCGGCCACAAGGGATGCCATGAGATACCTTGATACCTGCGACACCATCTACAATATCGTATGGGAGGGAGTGGAGGCTAAAAGATTTCTTCCCTTCTGGTGGTCCCCTGTAACGGCTCTTCACGACATGTCGGAAAAATCCTACGCCTTTGTGGACGGAAAGCTCATAAGGCTGGAGGCCTTCGAGCATCCCATTAAGCGGCGGTACGAGGGCATGGATGAGGAGATAACCTTTGTGGAGCACTGTCACGACGAGCCTATTCACTACAGCTTTAACGCCGAAAGGTTCTTTAAGGGAGCCAAAAACGCCTATTTTAAATACGCCGGCGCGGGAGTGGACTTTGCCAGACCTTTATACAGGGCAGGTCTCATTTCCCATGAAAAGGAAGTTGTGGACGGCGTGGAAATAGCTCCCTTTGATCTGGTGCTGAAGCACATACCTCCGGCTCCCAAGTACAGGGAGGAGATAAAGGAAATAATAGATGAGGGGCTTGTTTCCGACTCAGGCTGCATGGTCGTCGAGGCCTACGGCAAAAAGGACGGAAAGGATGTTCTGGTGGAAACCCATGTAAACTCCCCCGGACTTGTTGAGTCCTTTGAGCTTGCGGGAATAACCGCTGAGATGTATCTGACAGGCCAGGGAGGATTTCTCTTCTCAAAGCTGTTCCTCAACGATAAGTTTGATCAGACAGGTCTCATATCCTCGGATATGCTGACCATGGATCAGGTGGACACATACTTTGAATACGCCAGAGAGCTAAAAATAACCCTGGATACAAAAATTAAAGAGCTTTAGGAGCTTGTTGAACAATCATCGCCCGGAGTGTGATACCTCCGGGCGTTTTTTTCCTTAAATTTTACCGGCCTTTCACAAAGCTGTTATAAGCTGTATCAAAAGAAAGCAAAGAGGTGATAATAATGGCGCTTATAAAGTGTCCCGAATGCGGACGTGAAATATCACAGTACGCGGATAAATGTCCCGGCTGCGGCTGGCCTGTGCCGAAGCCCGGCGAGACGGCTGACGACCGCGATCGGGAATACGATGAATACATGAGGCAGAGAAACAGAGCCGCTTCAGAAAAAGGCGGCGGAAAATCAGGACGGAAAAGGGGCTCCGTCCCTAAAAGACCCCGTGTCTCCGGCGGAAAAAAGATTGTACGCAAAAACAGGAAAAAAAGCAGCGCCGGAACGGTGTTTATCTCCGTTATAGTGACTCTGCTTATACTGGCAATGCTGGCAGCGGCGGCCTACTATTATTTCTTCATCTATAAAGAGGACAGGGGCAGCGGTTCTCAGCCGGCACAAACTCAGCAGGTTCAGGAGGAGGAGTATACGGAGGCTCCCCAGGAGGAAACTGAGGCTATCCCGGACTCAGGCTCTGATGAGTCTGAGCAGACTGAATCCACCGGTCAGCCTTCCGGCGCCGCTGAATAGGGGATTACAGAAACACGGTCTGAACAAGAACCATATAGCATATGGTCCCTCCGGCTACGGAAAGGATCATCTGCCGCTTCCACAGGTGAAGGGCCGCCACAATGCCTATGGATATAAGCTCGGGAATTCCGTGACTGCCTGAAAATATCTCAACATCTCTGAGACAGTAGATAACCAGAAGGCCGAATACAGCGGAGGGCAGCACCTTGCCCAGGTATTCGGCCCATCCCGGAACGGGCTTTCCCGATGGGAATATTATAAAGGGCAGAAATCTCGTTATCATGGTTCCGGCAACTACAAGAAGAACCGTAATGATCTGCTGAGATACAGTCACAGGTCATCACCTTCTTTCTCAAGTGCCGGCTCAAGGCGTTTTCTTAAAAGGAGCGCCACTCCCAGTATAGCGGCCATAGACGGAAGCATAAAATCATCGGCGCCAAAGGCGGCCAGACAGAGAAGTGACAGGCCCAGACCTGCCAGGGAGCCGGTGTGATTTTTTTCCTTAAGCCAGTTTTCCATAAAGATAACCACAAACATGGCTGTCATTACAAATGACAGCCCTTTTGTTTCAAAGGTTATAAATGATCCGAATATTCCTCCCAGCGTGGAGCCGGACACCCAGTAAAAATGATTGAGGGCTGTTACCCAGAGCATAAAGCAGCTTCTGTCAACTCCCCGGGGAACAGAAGCCGTGTAGTTTATGGAAAAGGTCTCGTCGCACATTCCGAAAATAAGGTAGGGCTTCTTTTTTCCCGTGTCTCTGAACCTTTCCAGCATTGATACGCCGTAAAAAAGGTGCCGGGCGTTTATCATAAGAGCCATGGCAAGGGCCTGCAGAGGATTAAAGGCTCCAAGAAGGAGGTTTACGGTTACAAACTCCACAGACCCGGCGAATATGGTCAGGCTCATGAGCATGGGGTAGATGAAGCTGAAGCCCGACACGTTCATGTATATGCCGTAGGTAAGACCCAGAAACCAGAACCCGGCAAATATGGGCACCGTATAAGGAAAGGCTGCCTTCAGGGCTCTGATGTGTTTTTCCCTCGCTGAAGATTTTTCTTTATGTCTTCTGTTTCTCATATTACGATTCTCACATGCCGCGCCTTTCCTTATTTTTCCTTAATACGGCCTGTTCTGTAGGCTCTTACAAGGGCTTTCAGCTCCTGCACCTCCGTTTCCAGCTCGTCTCCTATGTCCGTGTCTCTCACCAGCATTCTCTTCTTGAGAGTTCTGACTGTACGGATTACAGGAGAATGGAATACCTGGGTTCCGTCAGGCTGGAGGGGACTGTAGGGCTTATGCTCCGAAAGAGCCATAAACCTGGAATTGAATATAAAGGTATATCCCGCTATTCCCGTCTGCTTCTGGTAGGCCTTGGACATGCCTCCGTCTATTATAAACAGCTTTCCGTCTCCCTTGACAGGGCTTTCTCCATCCTTTATCTTTACGGGAACGTGGCCGTTTAATATTACGGCGTTTTCAGGATCAAGTCCGAACTCCTTAAGGATCTTTTCGCAGATGTCCTTTCTGTTTATGAGCCTGTAATAAGGCACCGTGTATTCCTTGTGAGTGGCTTTGTCGGCCACAAAGCATCTTTCAAAGGTGGTCATCTGATCCTTTCCGAACAGCGGCGACTTGCTTCCCAGCCACAGGTACCACATAAGGTCCCCTGAGTGTCCCGTCTCCAGGGATTCCTCAGGATTGTAATATGCCTTTCTCACTTCCCTGTCCAGGTAATCCATGTAGTCCTTTCCCGAGGTGGTGACTCCGTTAATGGTGCATCTTTCGAAGTTTCCCTCCTCATCCATGGGGATGCATCCGTGGTAGAGGAGGTTTCCGTTGGCTCTTGTGTAGAGGGCTCCGTGGCTGTATATGAATCTTATGTGCTCCTGGAGCTTTTCGCTCTGAATAAACGAGGCTTCAAGGGCATTGAGAACCTGGGTCTCGTCTTCAGTGAGGCGGTACGGATCCTGGGGATCTATGGTAGGGAAATTGGTGTCCCTCAGAGGATATACACCGTCTCTCAGTCTGACCGTTCCCTTTTGGTAGTCTATTTTATCCAGGAGAAGCCTGTGCTCCAGGTTATATTCCGGATGAGCCATTATTCTCTGGCCCTCCACCTTAAACTGACATATGGCTATAGCCTTGTTCATCCTGGCGGCCAGTCCCTCCTCAACGGGATCGAACTTGTTTTCCTCTATTTTCTTCGGCTTGAAAAACTCGCAGGGGTCGTCGCCGTATATTTTTTCGGCCATAATGGCCAGGGGTCTTAAGTTGATTCCGTAGCCGATTTCCAGCATATCGAAGTTGTTGTAGCTTATGTTCATTCTCAGAACGTTGGTAATGCAGGCCCAGTTTCCCGTGGCCGCTCCCATCCAGACGATGTCGTGGTTTCCCCACTGAAAATCAACGTCGTGAAATTTCATGAGGAAGTCCATTATCTGGTCGGGATGGGCTCCTCTGTCCCATATGTCTCCTATTATATGAAGCTTGTCCACAGCCAGATTGCTTATGGTTTCGGTGAATTCCTTTATAAAATCCTCGGCAACGCCGCAGTCGACTATAGTGTTTATGATCTGTGAGTAATAATTCCCCTTGTTGGCTTCGTCTTCTGTGTGGAGCAGTTCATCCATTATGTAGGCGTACTCCTTTGGAAGTCTTTTTCTCACCTTTGAGCGGGTGTACTTTGTGGAAACGGACTTGCATATGAGGACAAGTCTCAGGATGGATTCCTTGCACCACTTGTCAAAATCCGCTTCGCTTTTCTTTCTTCTTTTTATCTCGGCTTCCGCGTTATATACAAGGGCGGCCAGCTCTTCTCTTTCTTCCCTTGTAAGATCCGGCCCGAAGATTTCGTCTATCTTGGATTTTATAACTCCTGAAGCGCTCTTAAGCATATGCACAAAGGCCTCGTGTTCTCCGTGAAGGTCGCTGAGAAAGTATTCTGTTCCCTTTGGCAGCGAGAGAATAGCGCTTAAATTTACGATTTCCTCGGTAGCCGCCTTTACATTGGGGTACTTTTTTGACAAATGTTTAAGTAAATGTTGGTCAACCAATGTTTTTTCCTCCATTTCTCATTTATATTTAAAAGAAGTATCAGCAGGATAATTCTAACATAACGGAGAATCAATATCCATACCTTTAAAACAACCATATCCCTTGAAATCCTTTTGAAAATAGTATATCTTAAGAAATAAAAAACAAAGGAGAAAATCATGACCCAGGAAGTTATAAAAAACATATATCGCATAGTAATTCCCCTTCCCAACAATCCTCTTAAGAGCCTCAACTCTTATTTCATAAAGAGCGATTCAGGGAGAAACCTTCTTATTGACACAGGCTTCAACCGCCCTGAGTGTCTCGAGGCCATAGAAAAGGGCCTGGCGGATGCGGGAGCCGTTATGGAGGATACGGATCTTTTCATAACCCATCTTCATTCCGACCACTGCGGGCTCATTGCCCACCTGAGGGACAAGGGCTCCAGGGTATACGCCGGAAAAATCGACGGCGATCTTATAAACTATGAGACCGGAGAGGAATACTGGGAAAAGCTGGATGAGCTTTTCGTCTCCTACGGATTCCCAAAGGCTAAATTCGGAAAGAACACGGACATTCATCCGGGAAGAAAGTACAGCAACGAGGAGATCATAGACTTTACATACGTCACTGAAGAGGATGTGCTGAATGTGGGAGAATATTCCTTCCGCCCCGTGCTGACTCCGGGACATACTCCGGGGCACATGTGCCTTTACGATGAAAATAAAAGGGTGCTTATTTCAGGAGACCACATATTGGGAGACATTACCCCCAACATCTGTATTGAGCTGACCATGGAAAACCCTCTGGAGCTTTACCTTAAAAGCCTGGACAAGGTGGCGGCCCTTAAGGTGGAAACCATTCTCACGGCTCACAGAAGCCCGGTGCCGGATATGTATAAAAGAATTGATCAGCTTAAGGCTCATCATGACAGACGGCTTAAAGAGGTTCTTGAAAATCTCCATGAAAGCTGGACTTCTGCCTATTCCATGGCTCAGCTTATGACCTGGAAGATAAAATGCAAAAGCTGGGAGGATTTTCCGGAGCCTCAGAAGTGGTTTGCCACGGGAGAGGCAGTAGCCCACCTTCAGTATCTGGCTTCTCACGGTCTCGCGGAAAGGGGCCTCGCGGATGGTATAACAGTATACAGAAAGAGGTGATCTGATGGACCTCAGGGTTCTTCGTTATTTTCTGGCAGTGGTGAGGGAGGAAAGCATTTCCGGAGCCGCTGACTTTCTCCACATAACTCAGCCGACTCTTTCCAGACAGATTATGGAGCTTGAGGAGGAGCTGGGCGTCCGCCTTCTGAACAGAGGAAGAAAAAACCACAAAATCACCTTAACGGAGGAAGGCGCTCTCCTTCGCCGGCGGGCGGAGGAGCTTATAGCCCTGGCGGACAAAACAAAATCGGAGCTTTCCTCCTCTGTCGAAGCTGTGGGAGGAGATGTCTTCATCGGCGGCGGCGAAACGGAGGCCATAGGTCTCATCGCAAAGGCCGCCGGGATGGTGCGTGGCGATCATCCTAACGTATGCTTTCACCTTTACAGCGGGAACGGAGACGATGTAACCGAGCGCCTTGACAGCGGCCTTCTGGACATAGGTGTTTTTGTGGGCTCGGTAAATCTTGAAAAGTACCATTATATTCACCTGCCTGTAACGGACTCCTGGGGGCTTCTGACAGTAAAGGACAGCCCTCCGGCCCGGAAAAGGGTTATTAAGGCGGAGGATCTTAAGGAGCTTCCTCTCATAGCTTCCCGTCAGTCCATGGTTTTTAACGAGCTTTCCGGATGGTGCGGCTGTGATTTTCAAAGTCTCAGCATTGTGGCCACCTATAATCTCATCTATAACGCCTCCCTTATGGTGGAGGAAGGTCTTGGCCACGCCCTCTGCCTGGAAGGCCTCATTAACACCGAGGGGACGGACCTGCGTTTCATTCCCCTTGATCCGCCGCTTAAGGTTCATCTCAATGTGGCCTGGAAGAAGCACAGACCTCTTTCAAAGGCCGCGGAAAAATTTCTCCAGAGGCTTCAGGAGCTGCTTCGGTCCTGAGAAACAGGCAGGCGGCGGAAAAGGTCTCATGCAGCGGCATACAGGCGGTACACATAGGTCACACAGGGATTTCTACCTGCTTTTTATTATGTGGACCATACTCAGGGAGAAATCCTGTACTGATAAAGGTACATAACCTGCTCTCGCAGGCGGTTTCTCCCTTATTTGAATTATGGAAGCTCGTTTAAGGAGAAACTTTTCCGGTTTATGGCGTATATGGTAAAAAATGTCGCTTTAACACTTTAACGCGCCATATTTTTCTCCCTGCAAAGCGAATTATCGGAATAGTTGCGGTAGAAAAGAGCTGCTACTCCTTCTTAGAAAAGGGCAGGCTTCCGAAATTTCTCCCTTGGCGGCGGTTCCATAATGAAAAACAGGGAGAAATCCACAGGTAAGAAGGCAAAAGTTTTCAATGTGCCCTTACAATTGCAATGTTGCAGTAAGGATTTCTTTTAACCCCTTACAGGTTAACTTCATAAATCACATGCTTTAAAGGCATGTGATTTCTTTTAATATAGGTATTTGATATTTAATCCTTCCGGTCATATACTTACAAATGAAAGGACCTGAAGTCCTTACAGAAAACGAAGTATAAACAGAATGAAGTATAAAGGATAGGGAGGATGATCTGTATGGAAAAATACATGCTCGAAGGAAAGGTCGCTGTAGTAACCGGAGCCAGCTACGGAATGGGGCAGACTATCGCCGAGCTTTTCGCTGAGGAAGGGGCCTCAGTGGTGCTCACCGCCCGCGGAAAGGATAAGCTGGATAAGGTTGTGGAGGGTATAAGGGCCAAGGGTCAAAAGGCCGCGGGCGTTGTGGCCGATGTATGCTCCACAGAGGATACTAAAAAGGTCTTTGAAACCGCGTTAAAGGAATTCGGCCGTCTCGACATACTGGTAAACAACGCGGGTATAGGTGAACAGAAGCTTATTGACGAAACCGATGACCAGTGGATGATGTACGTAATGAACACCAATCTGGGAGGACCCATGAGATATATAAGAGAGGCTCTGAAGATCTTCCTGCCTCAAAATGAAGGCGTTATAATAAATGTTTCCTCCGTAAACGGCGCCAGACCTTTTTGCGGAGCAACCTACACCTCCACCAAGGGCGCTCTCAACACTCTTACGAAAAACGTTGCCATGCGTCTTGTGGACACAAATATACGATGCAACGCCATAGCTCCGGGAGCCACGGTAACTCCCGCCCACATTGCCAACAAGGCGGGAGAGCAGCCGGGAGGCGCTGAAATGCTCAAGTACAGCGGTCATTTCGTATACTTCCCGGGACCTGAATGCGAACCTGTTGACCAGGCATACGCGTGTCTTTACCTTGCCAGCAAAATGGGCCGCGCCGTAAGAGGTCAGGTGCTCCAGGTCTGCAACGGCGCCTTTCTCTAAAGGAAGCGGAAATGAAAAGAATATTTCTGACTTTCTGCTCTCTTGTTCTGCTGCTTTCTCTCTCCGGCTGCAGAGACCGGGATGCATCCCCGCAGCCAGAAGAGCCTGCATCTTCCTCAGAGGCGGGCTCCGGAGAGGCCTCCGCCAGCGCCGGTGAAATAACCGTTACAGCCGGCGGCAGGGAGTTTTCCGCTGTACTCTGTGAAAACGCCGCCGCCGGAGAGCTTCTGGAAATGCTTCCCCTCACCCTTAATATGAGCGAGCTTAATGGAAATGAGAAATACTTTTACCTTGACAGAGGCTTCACCGGGGAGCCTGTTACACCTTCATCCATAAGAGCGGGAGATATAATGATTTTCGGCTCCGACTGTCTTGTGCTTTTTTATGAAGACTTTACCACATCCTATTCCTACACGCCCATAGGCCGCATTGAAAACCCCGAGGGGCTGGCAGAAGCTCTGGGAGACGGGAACGTACAGGTTTCTTTTTCTTCAGGATCTGTCAACTAAAATTTAAAAAAACCGCCCCTTCTTATAAGAACAAAGCCGGGAACTGATCGAAATGATCATACCCCGGCTTAATCAGCAATAAAAGCTCTGCTCGGCGGCCGGATTACCTTTTCTCTTCGCCGCCGCGTCCTTAAAGCTACGCTTATTTTCGTTATTCCGTTTCCGGTATTTTTCTGAGATCGTAAGGAGTATCCTGATATACGTAGTAATTGAGCCAGTTGGAGAAGAGCAGGTTGGCATGGCTTCTCCATCTGAATATTATGTCATCCTTAGGATCGTCGTTTTTAAAGTAGTTTTTGGGAACATCTATTTTCAGGCCCCGTTCAACATCGCGGAAGTATTCTCCGGCCAGGGTTCCCTTGTCGTATTCCTGATGGCCCAGAACAAATATCTGTCTGCCGTTTTCCGTGGATATTATATGAGGTCCCACTTCCTTTGAATCAGCGAGAATTCTCAGCTCGGGACGGTTTTCCACGTCCTCTCTTAAAATTTCCGTATGTCTTGAGTGCGGGGCGTAGAAAATCTCATCAAAGCCTCTTACGAGAGGGTTGTGAGGTCTTATTACCTTATGCTCGTAAACACCGAAGACCTTTTCCGGCAGAAGGTGCTTGTCTATACCGTAATGGTAGTAGAGGCCGGCCTGAGCTCCCCAGCAGATAAACATGCTGCTGTAAACATGGGTTTTGGCGAATTCAAATATTTCGCACAGCTCGTTCCAGTAATCCACCTTCTCGTAAGGCATCTGCTCTACAGGAGCTCCTGTAAGTATCATGCCGTCAAAATACATATCCTTTATCTCGTCTATGGTCTTGTAAAAGGAATCCAGATGACTCTGGTCTATATGGGTCGACTCATGGGTGCCCATGGTGACAAGGGTCATTTCCACCTGAAGAGGGCTGTTGGCCAGAACCCTTGCCAGCTGAGTCTCTGTAGCGATCTTTGTGGGCATCAGGTTCACTATGACTATTTTAAGGGGCCTTATGTCTTGACTCACCGCTCTGGCCCTGTCCATGGTAAATATATTTTCGCTCTGAAGAGCTTCCGCTGCCGGAAGCTCGTTGGGTATTATCAAAGGCATACTGTCT
>DVMP01000135.1 GCA_018714925.1 Candidatus Allocopromorpha excrementigallinarum | reverse complement strand
ATTATAGCGTTAAGCAACATACTATGCGCCATTAGCTCAATGGATAGAGTCGCAGACTTCGAATCTGTCGGTTGGGGGTTCGAGTCCCTCATGGCGTGCCAGTATATTTCCGCCTTGTATTTATGCCAGGGCGGATTTTATTTGTCCATACGAGCTGCGCCGAACGGTAAACGCGCAGCGTTTACTTAAGTCCCTCATGGCGTGCCATGCTTAAAGCCGGAGAACAGCCCCGGCTTTTTATCTTTTCCTTTTTACTTCACAACCTCGCACATATATTCAAGAGGCAGCTCGTTGTTTCTCTCCATAAGCTCGGTGAGTGCCTTTATGTCGCTGCTGCCCGCGGCCTCAGTGAGTTTATCCACGCTCTTTATAAGGCTTCCCAGCATGCTCTCATCGTTTTCATATCTGAAATCATAGACAGCGCAGTCCTCGAGGCCGTATTCTCCCATCATGTCTTCCATAGCCTCGTCATATGTGGTGACAACCTCGTCTACAAGTCCCAGCTCCGCAGCCTGCTTTGCGGTGTATATCCTGCCGTCTGAAATGGATCTAACATATTCCTCAGTAAGACCCCTTCCGTCTGCCACTATACCTACAAACTGATCATAGGCTTCGTCTATCATGGACTGCATTATCTGCCTCTGTTGGTCTGTAAGAGCCTCAGTCATGCTGCCCATGGATTTATTGGCTCCTGAAGTAATGGTTTCTGTTTTTATGCCGTATCTCTCAAGGAGCTCCGATACATCGAAAAGAGTCCCCATGGTCACTCCTATGGAGCCTGTCCAGCAGTTTCTGTTGGCTGTTATCCTATCCGCAGGGGCTGATATGTAATAGCCTCCGGACGTAGCCTGAGATCCCATATACACATAAACAGGCCGGCCCGTTGTATCCTGATATTCCTTTATCTTAAGGTACACCTCATCGCTTTCATAAACTCCTCCTCCCGGAGTGTTAACGTAAAGCATAAGCCCTTTATTGCTGCGGCTTGCCATCATTCCTTCAAGAGAATCCATAACATATCTGTGATTATATGTCGTATCGCTTTCCGAGATGGTTCCCTCTATATACAGAGTGCCTATATAATCCTCGCGGATATCCTCAGCCGCTCTGATGTATTCACTGGTACTTCTGTCAGGCGCAATTGCCGCAAACAGAAGTCCCGCCGCAAGAAGCGCCCCCAGTATGATGCCCATAACCACAAGGGCCTTCCTGTAATTTCCTTTTCCCGGCGGACGGTCTCCGTAATATGGCTGCCCGCCTCCGGAGTTTCCTTCATCATTTTGGGAATTATCCGGGCGATTCTTTGACCGCCATATTTCTCTTGCTGTTAATTCTCTGTTTTCTTCCATTTATACTGCCTTATCCTCTATTTCCTTTAGAAGCTTTGTCTGAAGCTCATCAGGAGTCATTTCCACCTGTTCTCCCGTCTTATTGTTTCGCACGGTAAGATTCTGCGCTTCAACCTCCTTTTCCCCTATAACGCATATATAAGGGGTTCGTTCGTTTCTCGCTTCTCTTAGCTTGTATCCTATTTTCTCGTTTCTTATATCAGCTTCCGCTCTGAGGCCGGCCGCTTCAAATTTTTTCGTCACCTCAAGGGCGTAATCTGAAAACTTTTCGGTTACTGTCAGCAGCTTAACCTGTACCGGCGCGATCCACAGAGGGAACTTGCCCGCGAAATGCTCAATAAGGATTCCTATAAATCTCTCTATGGATCCGAAAATAGCTCTGTGAATCATAACAGGCCTGTGCTTTTCATTGTCAGCGCCCACGTAGGTTATATCGAACCTCTGAGGCATCTGCATATCCAGCTGTATGGTGCCGCACTGCCAGGTTCTTCCCAGAGAATCTGTCAGGTGGAAATCCAGCTTAGGGCCGTAAAAGGCTCCGTCTCCTTCGTTTATCACATAAGGAGCGCCTATACTCTGTATGGCCTCGTTAAGGGCCTTTTCCGCGGTCTCCCACTCCTCATCGGTTCCCATGGAGTCTTCAGGTCTTGTGGAAAGCTCTATGTGATAGCTGAATCCGAACATCTTATAAATATCATCTATCAGCTTGATAACTCCCACAACCTCATCCTTTATCTGCTCCGGAAGCATAAATATATGAGCGTCATCCTGCGTAAAGGTTCTCACTCTCATAAGGCCGTGAAGAGCTCCTGAAAGCTCATGTCTGTGAACCTGTCCCAGCTCGCCCATTCTGAGAGGAAGCTCCCTGTAGGACCAGAGCTTTCTCTTATAAGCCAGCAGGGCCCCCGGACAGTTCATAGGCTTTATGGCATAGTCTTCACCGTCTATCTTGGTAAAGTACATGTTGTCCTTATAATGATCCCAGTGACCTGAAGTCCTCCAGAGCTGTTCATTTAATATGAGAGGAGTTTTTATTTCCTCATATCCTCTCTTCCTGTGCTCGGTCTTCCAGAAATTTTCCAGCTCGTTCCTTATTATCATTCCCTTAGGCAGAAAGAAAGGAAAGCCCGGGCCCTCCTCGTAAAGGGCAAAGAGGTCCATTTCCTTTCCGATTTTTCTGTGGTCTCTTTTTTTGGCCTCCTCCAGCATTTCAAGATACTTGTCAAGCTCCTCCTGGGTAGGGAAGCATGTTCCGTATATTCTCTGAAGCATCTGCCTGCTTGAATCACCTCTCCAGTAGGCTCCTGCCACACTCTGAAGCTTCACGGCCTTTATCTGTCCTGTCCTTTCCATATGAGGCCCCGCGCACAGATCCGTAAAATCTCCCTGCTTATAAAATGAAATGACCTCATCCTCAGGCAGATCCTCTATAAGCTCCACCTTATAATCTTCATTTTTATCAGCCATAAACTTTATAGCCTCTTCCCTTGGCAGCTCAAATCTTTCGAGAGGATAGTTGGCCTGAATGATCTTTTTCATCTCCTTCTGTATCTTAAGAAGATCCTGATCATTAAGCTTATGCTCCATGTCAAAATCATAATAGAATCCGTTTTCTATAGCGGGCCCTATGGCCAGCTTGGCGTCAGGCCACAGCTTCTTAACCGCCTGAGCCATAATATGAGCCGTAGTATGTCTGTAACGCAGTCTGATATCTTCATCTTCAAAATTTATCTTTTCCTTAGCCATTTTTTCCTCCACTCACTTCTTCTCTTTATAATTAATCAAACACTGTTTTACCCTTCAAGGGCCAGCTCTATAAGCCTGTCTATAAGCCCCGAATACGTCATTCCAGAGGCCTCCCACAGCTTAGCGTACATACTTATGCTGGTAAATCCCGGCATGGTGTTTATCTCATTGAAAATAACCTTTCCACTCTCCTTAAGGAAAAAATCAACCCTTGCCAGGCCTCTGCACCCCATAGCCTCATAAACCTTTAAGGCTGCTTTCTTTATCTCCTCTTCCTTTTCCATGCTCAGGTCTGTGACCACGGCTGTTCTTGAATTTTTGTTTTCGTATTTAGCGTTATAATCATAAAACTCATTGGCCGCGAAGATTTCTCCTATCTTTGAGGCTGAAGGCTCTCTGTTTCCTATAACGGCTACTTCTATCTCCCTTCCGGTTACAGTTTCCTCCACTATGACCTTTTCATCCTCCATAAAGGCCTTATCCAGTGCGGAAGACAGCTCAATTTCATTTTTAACCTTGCTTATTCCCACTGAAGATCCTGAATTTGCCGGCTTCACAAAAAGAGGAAAGACACTGTCAAAATGATCTGTTATGGCTCTTATGCCGTCATCAGGAGCTTCATCATACTTCTTTTTGCGAATAATGTAAGCATCCGCCTGATTTACATCTGTCTCCCTGTTTACCACGTCCTTGGTTATTGCCTTGTCCATAGAGGCTGCCGAAGCCGTAGTTCCAGAGCCTACAAAAGGGATTGCCGCCATTTCCATAAGTCCCTGCAGGGTGCCGTCTTCTCCGTTTTTTCCGTGAAGAACAGGAAATATTACATCTACAGGCAGAACCCTGTACCTTCCCTTTGCCTCTTCGACGACTGCTCCTCCCACGCTTCTGTCGGGGACAAGATAAGCCCTTTGGTTTCCCTTATCTTTTTCCCAGGAGCCGTCTTCTATACTAGCAACAGGGGAACTTGTCAAGAACCAGTTCCCCTCTTTAGTAATGCCTATGGTATTTATCTCATACTTTTCGCTGTCGGTATTTCTTATTACCGAAGCTGCCGAAACACGCGACACTTCGTGCTCCGTGGATGCGCCTCCAAAGAGTATAAGAAGCGATAATTTTCTTTCCATACACACTGTCCTTTCACCGTAAGCTTTAATACAGACCGGTAGTCCAGGAAATATCCTCGCTTATATCCTGGACATCCTGAGTCGGAGTATAGTCCTCCTGCCCGAAGAATTCCTCATGAAGCTGACTCACGTTGCTTCTGAGGGTTACAGGCGGACCGTACCAGCCGTTGTTGCTCCAGCTTCCCACCTCATAAGGCCAGCCCACGCTGGTTGTCATTGAAAATTTATCCAGCTTGAGAAGCATGCTCATCATATCGGCTGATGACATATTGGTCTTTATTTCAGGAAGTATCTCGTTTGATATTTCCTGCAGAGCGTTCACGTTCATTTCCTTTGCCTTTTCAAAGGCTGCCTGAACCACTATTTTCATTCGCTCGTTTCTTCTGTAGTCTCCCTCAACTGCATCCTTTCTTATTCTGGCGTAGGTTACCGCCTGGTTTCCGTTGAGAGTCTGCATACCGGCCTCCTGAATCTTTTCATTTGACCCTCCGATACTGTTATATGTATCCTGTATGTATTTATTCATCTCTCTTATTTCAGATTCCTGAATCTCTATATCAAGGCCGCCCAGAGCATCTACCGTATCCGCCACTGATTTCCAGTTTACTACCACAACTTCCTTGATATTAAGGTCGAGATTCTTATTTAAGGTGTAAAGCACCTTTGTAGGTCCCCCGTAGTAATAGGCGTGAGTGATCTTGTCAAGGCCCACATCCTCTCCCAGGTCAAGAAGAGTATCCCTGTATACGGAAAACATCTTTATCTCGTCAGTCTTTTTATTTATACTGACTATTATTATGGCGTCGCTTCTTACATCCTCATCGCTGCTCATATCTCTGGCGTCTATTCCCAGAAGAGCTATATTCCTGTAATTTCTCAGATCTGAATCCACCTGAGGATTGATGCCTATAAGGTCGGGATCCAGCTCTATCCTTCCCACGTTATCGAGAGTGTTCTTTACGACAGTAAGTCCCGCGGCTATAATTCCTCCGATGCCCAGTACCAGCACAAGGGTTGCTATAAGGGCTACTTTAAGAGCCCTTCCTGATTTCTTTTTCTTTCCACCGCCGCCGGAACCTCCCCCCGCGGCCTTTTTCATGGCTTTCTTCTCAGCCCTTGAGAGCCTGTCCCTGTCGTCTCTGTTTTTTCTTCCCGGCCTTCCCACAGGCTTTTTCCCCTGAGTCTGCTCCTCCTTTGCCTCCTGTCTGGCCTTCATATATTCCTGGCGGAGCTGCTCCTGGCTCTTTTTTCTCATCTCCGAAGCTCCGTAGGGAGTATTCTCTATGGAGCTTCCGGACCTGCCCTGAGAGATGCCTGAGGAGGAATTCGGCTGCCTTTCGGCTCTTGAAGCCTCTGCCCGGCTGCTTCCCTGCTTTTTAACAGCTCCCATTCCCGGAAAATATTCTCCGTACAGGGTGTCGTCCTTTATATAGTTTCCTCTGCTGCCTCTGTTTTCTCTGAGGCTCAGATATTCCTGATACGCCTGCTCTTTAGCACGCTGCTCATTGCTTCCGTAGTTTCCTGATGCTGATGTGCTTTTAATCTGTCTTGTATCACGACTTTGGTATCTGGGATCATTGTCTCTGTCGTTTCTCATACTTTGCTCCTTTCACATCACAGACCATTATACCAACAGAAGCCTATAAAATCAACAAAAGGGACTTCCCGGCCGGTGAAAGTTGTGTGAAGGTCTAATACTCTGCTATATCATGTACCGATTTTTCTATTTTCTTACACATATCCAGCGCTGCTGCCTGGTCATCACCTTTTATTGAGTAATAAAACTTTATCTTCGGCTCGGTTCCCGACGGTCTCACAGCCAGCCAGGAGCCGTTGTCAAAAAAGTATTTTAAAACGTTTGACGGCGCCAGGCCTTCTATTCCCTTATTGTAATCGAGAACCCTTTCTATGTTTCCCGCCGGGCTGAAGAGCCTCTCTCCCTCCTTTTCAAGGGAGGCCATTATATCCTTTATTTTCTTCTCCCCTTCGCTTCCTTCGAAGACAAAGGATTCCTGCCTGTCTATCCAGTGGCCGTGCTTTTCATAGAGCTCATTCAGAGCGTCTTCCAAAGTCTTTCCCTTTTCCTTATACCAGGCAGCCATCTGGCATATTACCAGCGCCGCCGAGATGCCGTCCTTATCTCTGGCGTGAGGCCCCACCAGGTACCCGTAGCTTTCCTCATATCCCATAAGGAGGTCTTTATCGTCTATTTTGTTTATCTCTCCGCCTATGAATTTAAAGCCTGTAAGAGTCTTTATAACCTCTGTTCCATAGCTTTCCGCGATTACGGAGGACATCTGGCTTGTTACAATGGTTGTTACCAGCTTCTTTCCGGCTCCCCCCTTCATCCTTGCCAGAAAATCAACGAGAAGAATACCCGTCTCGTTGCCTGTAAGATATCTTATATTATCTCCTGTTCTGACGCCCACTCCTATTCTGTCGCTGTCAGGATCCGTTCCAATGAGAATATCTCCTCTTTGGGCAAGAAGAAGGTCTCCCGCCATTGAAAGAGCCTCCTTTTCCTCAGGATTAGGCTTTCTTACAGTGGGAAAATCTCCGTCGAATTCACTCTGCTCCCTTACTGTTTTCACATCTTTAAAGCCGGCCCTTCTTAAGGTTTCAAGGACATAATCCCTTCCCGAACCGTGAAGGGGCGTATATACAACTTTAAGTTCGCCGCAGAGCTTTTTATCTGCGCCCGCGGAGCACTTTTCAACGGCCTCGAGAAACCTTTCAACGATTTCCTCTCCTATATACTCTATGTTCTCGTTTTCCATGGAGCGGCACACAGGAATATTGAGAGACTCCTTCATATCTTCCATAAAAGCAGCTATTATCCCCGCCTTTTCGGGACTCAGCTGGCAGCCTGTGCTGTCGTAGACCTTGAAGCCGTTATATTCTCTGGTGTTGTGACTGGCGGTTATGACTATTCCCCCGTCACAGTTCATTTCTCTCACCGTAAAGGAAAGAAGGGGCACCGGCGAATATCTGTCGAAAATATACGCCTTTATTCCCGCCTCTGCCAGCACTCTTGCGGCCTCCACGGCAAAATCCTTCGAGCTGTTTCTTGTATCGTAGGCGACAGCCACCCGCGCTCCCTTTCCCAGAAGATGAGCAAGACCCATTGATGCCATTCTCACCGTGTATCTGTTGAGGCGATTGGTTCCGAGTCCCATTTTACCGCGCATTCCTGCTGTTCCGAACTCAGCGTTTTTATAAAAAGCGTCTTCCGCCTCTTCATCGCTCATTTCCCTGAGAAGGGTCCTTTCCTCCTCTGTTATATAAGGGCTTTTTAACCACTTCTCGTAGTTTTCTCTGTAATCCATTGTCTTTTCTCCAAATACGAAAAATCTCTGTCCTATATAATTGAGACCTGTAAATATACACATCCCCGCGGCCATGGCGGCGTTTTCACGAAGACTCAGCGGACTCTGAGCAAGAAGCTGCTCCGCTAAAGGCCTGGCCGCACCGTAGGCTATCCCGTAACATACGCCTATATTCAGAGCGAACCTTATTCCGCTTTGAAGCACATGTCCTCTGTGGCCGAAGGTAAACCTCTTGTTAAGCCAGTAGCTCAGTATACTGGCGAAAAAATAATTTGCCGCCGAGGAAATCCAGTAGGAGCAGCCCGCCAGATTGTAAAGTCCGAACATTATGGCCGTGCCCGCAAGGGTATTGATGACGCCTACCCATATGAATTTCACCAGACTGCTGTCGCGTAATCCTTTCAATTATCTCTGCTCCAGGTATTCAACTGTTCTCATAAGACCTTCCTTCAGAGAATAAGCCGGCTTCCATCCCAGCTTCTGCAGCCTTTCGCTGTTGAGGATTCCTAAAGTAAAGGGGGCTGTCCCTGTATTTACGTTTTCCTTGGGAATATCGAAGACCAGCTTCAGATTTCTCTCAGGATAAGCCTCCGCCAGAGTTTCCGCCAGCTGCCTTATGGACACTGTCGATTCTCTGCTGGAAATATTATACACCATTTCACCTGAATTGAATAGTATGTAAAAAATCGCCGAAACAGCGTCGCTGACATAGGTGTAGGTTCTTACAGGCTTTCCCTCGCTTTTAAGGAGTATATTCCTGCGATTTATAACGTCTCTTAGAAAATCAGCCTGTACCCTTCCGTCATCTACCGACATTCCCGGTCCGTAGGTATGAGCCAGACGGGCGATCTTAACGTTGAGGCCGTACTGCGCCTTAAAGGATGCGCACATAGTCTCCGCCGCCTTCTTACCCTCGGGATAACAGGATCTTGGTGAAAGGGGATCTACAAATCCGTACGTATCCTCCTTAAATTCCTTCTGATCTCCGTAAGGCTGCCCGTATATCTCCCTGGATGATATAAACAGATATCCCTTTGCCTTGCTTTTTCTGGCCAGCTCAAGGGTGTAAAAGGCTCCCAGAGTGTTGGCCGCGATGGTTCCCACGGGATCATCCTTCATAATGAGAGGACTGGCGGGACTGGCGGCGTGTATTATATAATCAAAGGCCTCTCCGGTTTCAAGGGGCTGTGTCACATCGTGCTTTATTACACTTACCTTATCTCTTATATCCTCCGGCAGTCTGTGGGGATTTCTCACAAGAGCATATATTTCCATATACATCCGGTGTTTTTCTTTAACCACCGTAAGAACACGGGCCATTGAGCTGCCTATCATTCCGCTGGCTCCTGTTATGAGGACCTTGCTGTTTTTCAGCTTTTCCCAGTTTATATTTTCCGCTGCCACGCCTTCCGCGTCCTGTCTGAGAATTTCATTCATCGGTTTTCTCTCCTACTTCTGAAGCTTTTCAAGTATATCGCTCTGTGAAAGGCCCAGAGCCTGCTGATTTTCTCTGTATTCCAGCATGGCTCTGAAAACATACAGATCTTCAGGCGTCGTTACCTTTATATTGCCTCTGTTTCCCTCAACCATGTAAACCTCTCTGCCCCCTTTTTTCATAAGTGTGCATGTATCTATTATCCCCTGGTATTTCTCCTTTGTCCCTCTCACCTTTTCATGCATCTTTATTACCTCCGCCAGCTTAAAGGTCTGAGGCGCCTGGGCGGTATAGAAATTATCTCTGTCGGGGGCTTCCTCGATCACATCACCATCCCGGCTCATTATAGGCGTCTCAAAGAATCTTGTACAGGTAACCGCTGATCCCTTTTCCCTGGCGGTGCTTATATTTTCCTCAATGGTCTCAGGGGTGACACACGGCCTGACACCGTCGTGTATGAGAACTGTATTTTCTCCGCCCTCTCTGTCAAAGGCAGCCTTAAGTCCGTTGTATATGGAGTCCTGCCCGGTTTCTCCTCCGGGAATTATGTCCGCCACCTTGGTTATAATAAACCGTCTCACCATTTTACGGAGCTTTTCAATATATTCCTCCTTGCACGCCACATATATGGCGTCTATCATGGGATGCTCCTCAAAGACCTCAAGGGTGTGTATTATTATGGGCTTTCCATCTACCTCTATAAACTGCTTAGGAATGCCTGAGCCCATTCTGGCTCCGCTGCCCCCCGCGAATATTACGGCAATGTTCTTATTCACTTA
>DVMP01000134.1 GCA_018714925.1 Candidatus Allocopromorpha excrementigallinarum | reverse complement strand
ATATGAGTCTGTCAGACGTCTAAACTTTTTTGGTGAATTTTGTGCCGCAGTGAGGACAGGTTATTTCTATTTTGCCCACTCCTCTGGGCACCCGCAGCTTTTCTCCGCACCCCGGGCATCTCATTATCTTATGAGTTCTGTCCTTCTCCACGCGCACTCCTCTCTGAAAAGAGCCTCCTCTGAACCTTGAGGCCATGCTGAGAAATTTCTGATTTTCTCTGTACCTGGCGTTATGGTTTCTGGAAAACATTCTGCAGTAAATATATATAAGCAGAGCCACTGTGAGCAGGTCAAGTATCCTCATTCTCAGAAACATATCGGCTACAATCACTATGAGGGCCACTATCATGAGAAATCTGTTAAACTGGTCCATTCCGTATCTTCCTCTCATGAAATTGGCCAGCCACATACTAAATCTGTTCATTAAAAACCTCCTGCGCGGCTTCTACGGATTTCATGGCGTCCCCGCAGTAGAAATCCGCTCCTATACTCTTTGCGTATTCCTCTGTAAGCACTGCCCCTCCTGCCATTATCCTGCACTGAGGCGCGGCTTCTTTTACGGCCTTTATGGTTTCCTCCATGCTTTTAAGGGTTGTTGTCATCAAAGCGCTGAGCCCTATGAGTCTGAGATTTTTTTCCTTTGCCACAGCCGCTATTTTTTCCGCGGGAACATCCCTTCCCAGGTCTATTACCTGCTAGCCGTAATTTTCCATTATAACCTTGACTATGTTTTTTCCTATATCATGAATATCACCCTTAACTGTCGCAAGAGCCACCCGGCCTAAGGAAACAGCTTCCCTTTCACCTGCCGAAAGACTCGCCTTTATAACGTCAAAGCCTCCCTGCGCCGCCGAAGCAGCCTGAAGCATCTGGGGCAGGAAGATAGTCCCCCTTTCAAATCCTTTTCCCACGTTATCCAGAGCGGGGATAAGGAAATTATTTACTGTTTCCAGCTCCTCATGGCTTTCAAGGAGCTTTTCGACAGCTTCCGCCGTCTCGGCTTTCATGCCCTTTTCTATAAAATAGAAAATGTCCTCATGGGGATTTCCTCCGTATATGCCTGAAGGCGCTTTCCCTTTTTCGGGTTCTGTTTCGTCAGCGCCGTAGCGATCTATGTACTTTACAGCGTTTTTGTCGATATTTTTAAGAACATTAAAGGCTGCCAGAGACGCCATCATATCTTCATCGTTTGGATTGATTATAGGCAGATCAAGGCCGCATTCCATGGCCATTGTGAAGAAAGTTCTGTTTATGAGATTTCTGGCAGGAAGACCAAAGCTTATGTTTGAAACTCCCAGAGCTGTTTTAAGTCCCAGTTTTTCCTTGACAAGCCTTATGGCTTTCAGCGTTTCGTTTACCTCCTTCTGCTGAGCTGAGGCTGTGAGAGCCAGACAGTCTATTATCACGTCTTCTTCGGGAAGACCCGCTTCCCGGGCCTTTTTAAGTATCCTTTCAGCTATAGCCACTCTTCCTTCCGCTGAATCGGGAATTCCTTTATCGTCAAGAGTGAGGCCTATAACAGCCGCCCCGTATTTTTTCACTATGGGCAGTATATCTTCCATGACTGAGTCCTCTCCGTTTACCGAGTTGACTATAGGCTTTCCGTTATATACTCTTAAAGCCGCTTCTATGGCCTGAGGATTGGAGGAATCTATCTGAAGAGGAAGGTCCGTAACCGACTGGAGCTTTTTCACAACAGCAGGGAGCAGCTTAACATCATCGACTCCCGGTACGCCCAC
This sequence comes from Candidatus Allocopromorpha excrementigallinarum, assembly GCA_018714925.1. Classification (GTDB taxonomy): domain Bacteria; phylum Bacillota; class Clostridia; order Peptostreptococcales; family Anaerovoracaceae; genus Lentihominibacter; species Lentihominibacter excrementigallinarum. Next base: position 3,386 of record DVMP01000134.1, on the reverse strand, counting down.
ATTTACATCAAGAATCTCCGCTCCCGCATCAGCCTGTTCTATGGCCTGGGCCATTATATAATCAAAATCCTCATCAAGAAGGGCCTGCTTGAGCCTCTTCTTTCCTGTGGGATTTATTCTCTCTCCTATTACCGCTACATGGTCAGCCTTTACTACAGCGGACCCGCTGCAGACTCTGAGCCCCCGCGATTTCTCCCGGCTCGTATAACCTGATTTCTTCTCCCGACGGCCTCCATCGAGGACTTCCATTTTTTCAGCCATCAGCTTTATATATTCTTCGGTGGTTCCGCAGCAGCCGCCTATTATATCCACACCGGCTTCAAGGTATTTTGCCATTTCCCCGGCAAACATCTCCGCAGTTATGTCATATTGTCCTGTAGACGGATCCGGAAGGCCCGCGTTGGGCTTGGCGAATACCGGAAGCGAGGTAAGGCTTTTCAGCTTCTCCGCCATGGGAAGGATTTCAGAAGGTCCCAGGGAACAGTTTATTCCCACGGCGTCAACTCCCAGAGCCTCCGCCGTAATCGCCATGGCTTCCAGGCTTACTCCCGTAAAGGTTCGCCCGTTTTCCTCAAAGGTCATTGAAACCATTACCGGCATATCGGAGTTTTCCTTTACAGCAAGAACCGCCGCTCTGACCTCATAAAGATCTGTCATAGTCTCTATTACAGCCATATCTGTTCCGTACTTTTCCCCCAGCAGAACCATTTCCCTGAACACATCATAAGCCTCCTCGAAGGTCAGTGTTCCCATGGGCTCCAGCAGCTCTCCAAGGGGTCCTATATCAAGAGCTGTAAAAACCCTTCTGCCGTTTTTTTCAAAAGCCTCTTCCGCCGCTTCAGTCGCGGCTCCCACAGCTCTTTTCATGGCTTCCTCCACAGGCATACCCAGCTCTCCGCTCTTCAGTCTGTTTATTCCGAAGGTGGCCGCGTATATTACATCAGAGCCTGCCTCTATATATTTCTTATGTATTTTTTTAAGTATATGAGGATGCGTTATGCCGAATCGAGTTGTAGACTCCTCTGTCCCCATTCCCTCTTTTTGGAGCATGGTGCCCATGGCTCCGTCCAGTATGCGTATTTCTTCTCCGAAATTAATCTCCACAGAATCTGCCCTCTTTTCTCAGAATACATTTATCTCTAAGTACACACTCATTGCAGCTGGCCAGCCTTCCCTTTACAGGGTGCTCCGAAAGACCTATAACGGCGGTTACCGACTTTCTCGGTATCATCAGACTGCTTCCGGTTACATTAAGTCCTATTTTTCTCTGGCCGTCAACATATCTTACCATATCGGCCTGAACCTCAATGGGAAAGTCTCCATATCCCGGGCTGAACCTTGAGGTTGTAAATTTTTCCGTATTTTTCTTTATCTCATCCTCAAAGGCATCGCAGGCCTGCTCTATCATCACAGAAGCCCCTGTATCAAGGATTACTGCCGTGAGCATATCCGTTACCTGCGCTTTTCTTATGAGATTATCGACGCCTATGCCTAAAGTTACCGCCATGACCGCCACCTGATCGCAGCCCTCAAGATGGCGTTTTACGGATAAGCCTTCCGTCCTCACGTCGTCTCTTTTCATTATCCTGTAAATACCCTTAGGCCGGGCCGCCGCCAAAAGATCAGCCTCACACCTGCTCAGCCTTTCCTCCAGGTCCTTATCGGCCTTTCCCTTGAATCCCAGCGCTGCCAGCCATTTATCCCTTGACAGCTTTTCTCTTACCTCTATATTCATATGCCTCTACAGCAGGTCCTTTATCTCTTCGTAAACTCTGAGAGCCACCTCAGGATTGTTCATGGTATAAACGTGAATTCCGTCAACACCGTTGGTTATTAAATCACGTATCTGTCCCACAGCATAATTTATCCCCGCTTCAAAGAGCCCTTCCGCATCGTTTTCGTAAAGGCTTATCATCTTCGTAAAATCATGAGGCAGGCTGGCGCCGCTTAACGCTACGGTCTTTTCTATCTGCTTTGAGGTTACTATAGGCATTATACCTGCTGAAACAGGCACCGCAATCCCCATGAGCCTGGCCTTTCCTATAAACTCATAAAAGGCCTGATTGTCAAAGAAAAGCTGGGTTATGAGAACCTTTACTCCCGCGCCTATCTTATACTTAAGATTGTTTATATCCTCGTCAAGAGATCTGCTCTCGTAATGTCCCTCAGGATAACATGCTCCGAGTATTTCTATATCGTCATTGCACTTTCTCTGCACCTCTATGGCAAGCTCATTGGCATGCCTGAATTCATGCTTAAGCTCTTCCCCCTCAACAATATCCCCTCTCAGAGCCAGAACATTCTGTATGTCGGCGTCGGCAAAGCGGCCTATCATCTCCTTTACGTCTTCCTTTGTGGAATTAACGCAGGTCAGATGGGCCACTGTTTCTATGCCGTAGTTTTTCTTTATGTTTGAGGCTATCTCGCAGGTGGAATTATCGGCGATGTTTCCTCCGGCTCCATATGTAACGCTTATAAAGTCAGGCTTACAGTCCGCCAGCCTTTCCACCGTTTTGTATATTCCTTCAAGATTTGATTTCCTTTTCGGAGGGAATATTTCCAGGGAAAAAACAGGTTTTTTCTTTTCGTATAATTCAGGTATTCTCATTTCACACCGTTCCTTTTTAAATGTATTTGCTCTTCCGCTATAAAAATATATTATACATTTAAAATCTGTGCTTTGCAATGACAGAGCCTGTAAATTATGTCACCGGCAGGGCAAATATTTTCAGAGAAGCTCCTGACATACTTTTTCAAGGTTTTCCCGTATGGCTATATGCTGAGGACATGCCTCCTCGCATTTTCCGCACTTTATGCACTGATCCGCTCTCTTGAGCCCATGGCCCCCTACCAGCCAGTTTTCCTGTCCCTGAGCCATTTTCTTATCTTTATAAAGCGTATAATAATTCATCGCTGTGAAGGATCCCGATATACCTATATTCATAGGACATACCTTGGCGCAGTAGTTACATGTGGTGCAGGGGATAAGGGGTGTTCTTTTCAGTTCTTCCTGCGCCTCTTTTATGGTCCTTCTCTGTTCTTTCGTAAGACCCTTAAATCCCTTCATGTAGGAAAGATTGTCTTTCATCTGCTCTATACTGCTCATTCCCGACAGCACCGTTATGATCCCTTCAAGGTCGGCCGCAAAGCGCACTGCCCATGATGCCACAGATGATTCCGGTTCAGCGGATTTAAATATCTTTTCCACTGACTCGGGAGGCGTAGCCAGCATTCCTCCCTTTACAGGCTCCATTATTACAACAGGCTTTCCGTACCTTCTGGCCACCTCATAACAGCCTCTCGACTGTACCGCCGTGTTGTCCCAGTCAGCATAATTGATCTGCAGCTGAACGAATTCCATTTCCGGATGCTCCTTAAGGATTTCT
>DVMP01000133.1 GCA_018714925.1 Candidatus Allocopromorpha excrementigallinarum | reverse complement strand
GCTGAGCAATGAAAGATAAATTTTTTGAGGCAAAGACTCTCGCAGGTATACTACTGTGCTTCATAATAGCTGTTCCGGCCTGGCTTCTGGGCACAGCCTTTCCCATAATCGGAGGTCCTGTTTTCGGAATACTTTTCGGATTGATTCTTGCCTTTTTCAAAAGACCGCAGCTTGTGGAAAAGGGAATAAAATTCACCTCCAAGTATATACTTCAATATTCCATAATACTCCTGGGATTTGAGATGAATCTTTTTAACGTCATAAGAGTCGGAGGACAGTCTCTTCTTGTGATGATATTCACTCTTACCGCCTCGTTTCTGACAGCCTACTTCATGGGAAGGGCTATGAGCATCGATGGCAAGACCACCACTCTCATAGGAGTGGGAACCTCCATATGCGGAGGCTCCGCCATAGCGGCGACGGCTCCTGTTATACGGGCAAAGGATGAAGACGTGGCTCAGGCCATATCAACAATATTTCTCTTTAACATAATAGCAGTCTTCATCTTTCCTCCTATGGGGCATCTTCTGGGTCTCAGCGACACAGGCTTCGGCATGTGGGCAGGAACGGCCATTAACGACACCTCCTCCGTAGTGGCTGCCGGCGCCTCCTGGAGCGCCAACGCGGGCAGCAACACAGCTCTTGCCTTCGCTACCATAGTAAAGCTTACCAGAACCCTTATGATCGTTCCCATAACTCTTGTTCTCGCCGTATACACCGCGAGAAAGGCGGCCAGAGAGGCCAGGCGCAATCCCGGCGGAGACTCCGGCTTCAGCATAGCCAGGGTCTTTCCATGGTTTGTTCTGGGCTTCGTTCTCACTGCCGTAATAAATACCTTCCTTCCCATACCTGCTTCTGTTTCGGAAGCGCTGGTGCAGATCGGCAAGTTTATGATAGTCATGGCCATGACCGCCATAGGACTTAATACCAATTTAAAAAAGCTTCTGACCAATGGTCTGAAGCCTATATGCCTGGGCCTGTGCTGCTGGTTTGTGGTGGCCGCTGTATCCCTTATAGTTCAGCGCTTCATAGGCATGATATGATCCGTGTCCTTTTCATCTGCCGGGTCTTCCCATAATGCGCCTTTCCTCCGCCCTTTCGTGATTTCTTATGTAGGCCAGGGCATGGAGAGGAGAATATAGGTCCACCTTCTGAACATGAAAATGCCTTTTCAGCTTTCCGTCCCTGTCCTTTACGGGGACGGCGTTTTTATGGTACAGAGTTATAGGCCGGTCATTATATGAAAAATACCACTCTCCCCCGTAGGTGGTCACATATACTGTCCCGGCCTTTATTTCCGCCTTCATCCCGAACCTTCTGCATGTTTCCTTTATTTTCCCCTCTATTCCCCAGCGATCCGATGAGCCTCCGGACCGGGATGTTTCATATTCCTCCTTCAGCCTGTCCCTTATAAGCTTCATCTCCCCTTCGCCCTCCAGGCTGTCGGCGAGACGCACCATTGCTTCAAGAGAATAGTATCCCAGGGCTCCCGTGTGAATGTTCAGCTTTCCCTTTACAACGCTGAAAAGCCTCAGATCTCTTTCGCTGAGGAACAGAAAGACAGGCTCCTCATCAAGATCGTAGAGAGCATCCTCCAGGACCTCCTCCCATCTTTCAAGTACTATCCTGTCTATATCTCCGGAATATATCTCCTGCTCCTCCGGCTGACTGAAGATATATTCTCTTTCCTCTATGAACACGAAGTCGCGGCTCAGCTCCGTTACCCTCAGCCTTTCTGCCATGCTGTGGCGTGACTCCGTGACTTTTTTTACTCCTTCAAAACAGAACAGATAAAACATTATATATCTATCTCCAGTGTTACGGGACAGTGATCGCTTCCGTATACATCTGTAAGTATCTCCGCCTTTTTCAGATTTTTTTCCAGCGCCTTTGACACGAGAAAATAATCTATACGCCATCCCGCGTTGTTCTTTCTGGCGTTGAAGCGATAGCTCCACCAGGAGTACACTCCTTCAAGCTCCGGATAAAAGTACCTGAAGGTGTCAGTAAAGCCGGCGTCCTGAAGCTGTGTCATCTTAGCCCTTTCCTCGTCTGTAAATCCCGCGTTTTTTCTGTTGGTTCCGGGATTTTTCAGATCAATTTCCCTGTGAGCCACGTTAAAATCCCCGCACGCTATTACCGGCTTCTTTTTCTCCAGGGTCTTAAGGAATTCTCTGAAAGCGTCCTCCCATTTCATTCTGTATTCCAGCCTTTTAAGACCGTCCTGAGAGTTGGGAACATATACGTCCACAAGATAAAACCTCTCATACTCCGCTGTTATCATCCTGCCTTCTTTATCGTGCTCCTCCATTCCCATGCCGTAGGATACTGAAAGAGGCTCCTCCCTGGTGAATACCGCCGTTCCCGAGTATCCTTTTTTTTCAGCAGAGCACCAGTACTGATGATACCCCTCAAGAGGCACCTCAGCCTGACCCTCCTGCATCTTTGTCTCCTGTACGCACATAACATCCGGGCTTTCCTTTTTTACAAAATCGAGAAAGCCCTTCCCCATGGCCGCTCTTATTCCGTTTACATTCCAGGATATTAATCTCATTTTCATACCTCAAGCTCTGTACAAAAACTAATTGAGGAAAGCCTCTATTATAACGCTCTCCGCTTCTTCCTCTGTCATTCCCAGGGTTCTCAGCTTCACAAGCTGCTCGTCGTTTATTCTTCCTATGGCGGCCTCGTGAATTATGGCGGCGTCCAGGTGTCTTGCGTCTATTTCCGGAATAGAGCGCACCCTCGCCTCATCCATTATTATGGAATCACACTGTATATGGGCGTTGCATTTGGCGTTTCCCACCGCCGCCGGATGAAAGATCTGACTGGAGCTCTCCTTTGCCACGGATCTTGAAACAATCTGCGCCGAGCTGCCGCTTCCGTTAAGCTCTACCTTCATGTTCGACTCCGCCGTCTGCTTTCCGTGAGTCATAAGCTTCTCCACCACAAAAAGCCTGCTGTTTTTCCCCAGGCTCACCTCTGTTTCTCTCTTGGTGGAATCCACTCCCTTTATCTGAGAGGTGTCAAGGGTAAATACGCTGTCCTCTTCCATAAATATCCTCGTTACGGGATTGAGTATTCTTGCTCCGTCTCCTTCACCTTCTCCGTAGTGGTTTTCCTTATACGTTACATTGGCGCCCTTTCCCACGTAAAACGAATGTATTCCGTCGTGGCGGCTGTCGGCGTGTCCGCTGTTGTGTATGCCGCATCCCGCTACTATGACTACATTGGCGCCGTCCTCTATATGAAAATCATTGTACACTCTGTCCGTAAAGCCCGAGGCGTCCACCACCACGGGAATGTGTACCTGCTCCCCGTCGGTGTCTCCGTCTATATAAACATCTATGCCCTGCTTGTCTTCCTTTTTCACTATTTTTACATGGTCGCTGTTGCCGTGACAGAGAGCCGCCCCGTTATGTCTCAGGTTGAAGGCCCCCTCCTGCCTGAAGCCCAGCTCGTCTATATATTTGAGTATTGCCTGAGTTACCTTATCTATTTCAGCCATTTATTCCTTCCTCCCCCTTGTCTTCAATTCTCTTCAGGTAAGCGCAGCAGGAAGGTCCCTGCCTTATGAGCTCAGGCAGAATATCCTCTCTCTTTCCTATACCTGCCACCCTTCCTTCTTCGATTATCATTACTCTGTCAGCCATTTCCATTATTCGTTCCTGATGGGATATGAGTATAAGACTCTGGTCCTCATCCTTTTTTATTTCCTCAAACTGCTGTATAAGCATGGAAAAGCTCCACAGATCTATTCCCGCCTCCGGCTCGTCGAATATACAGAGCTTATGGGGCTTTGCCAGAACCGTGGCTATTTCCAGTCTTTTCATTTCACCGCCGGAAAGCGTGTTGTCCACCTGTCTCTTAACATACTCCTGGGCGCAGAGGCCTACGCGGCTTAAAAGCTCGCAGCATTCCGCCTCGCTTTTCTTTTCTCCCGCCGCCAGGGAAATGAGCCTGTCCACAGTCATCCCCTTAAACCTCGGGGGCTGCTGGAAAGCGAAGCCTATTCCCGCCTCCGCTCTCTCATCTATGGTCATGTCCGTTATATCCTGTCCATCCAGAAAAACTCTCCCCGAGTCAGCCTTTTCTATTCCCATAAGCACCTTGGCCAGAGTGGATTTGCCACCTCCGTTGGGACCCGTTATAACCAGCATTTCTCCCCGGTCCACCTGAAAGCTTATGTCCGACAATATATTGACCCTTTTGCCGTTTTCCATTACGGAAAAACTCAGGTTTTCTACTTTAAGCATTTGTCATCCCTTCCTTACAAAATTTGTACCTCATAATTATAATCCCACTAAAAAAAAATATCAATGGCACATTTGAGCAATAGACTGAACACCGCTGTCCGAAATAATAATCCGCCGGCTTAGCCGGCGGTATTCCTGAGACAGCAGTTATGATTTTCATTTCTATATTTTCTGATCTCCCACCGACCATACATGACTGTCGGAAGATGCCGCCTGAGTATTCTGCGCCATAACTCCCACCAGCCTGTGCGGAATATACGGCTCCTCAAGATATTTTATTTCATCTGCATCAAGTTCAAGCTCTGCTGCTTTTGCAGCGCCTTCCACATGCTTCAGCTTCGTCGCGCCTGCTATTGGAGCAGTGACTTTTGTAAGGAGCCACGCGAGGGAAATTTCTGTCATCGATACTCCTCTTTTCTCCGCCAGCTCTGCCACTCTGTTTATAATAATGCTGTCCTGTTCGGCTGTTGCATCGTACTTTAATTTTGCGTAACTGTCTTCCTCAAGCCTCTTTGATGTTTCGCCCGGATGTTTGGATAACCTGCCTCCTGCAAGCGCGCTGTAAGGAGTCATCGCTATGTTTTCTTCTGCACAGAAAGGCGCCATTTCCCTTTCCTCCTCGCGGAACAGCAGATTATAATGTCCCTGTACAGATACGAACTTGGCAAACCCTTCTCTTTCGGCAAGCGCGTTTGCCTTGGCAAGCTGCCACGCGAAGCAGTTTGAAATTCCTATATACCGTACCTTGCCCGCTTTCACGGCATCGTTCAGACCTTCCATGATATCGTATATCGGGGTTCTGTGGTCCCACATATGATATATATACAGATCCACATAATCCATTCCCAGATTTTCAAGACTTTTATCGAGCATCCTGCTGATATGCTGCTGACCTGTTATTCCTTCCTCTATTTCTTCGTTTGTTCTCGGCAGAAATTTCGTCGCAACTACGACCTCATCCCGCTTTGCAAAATCCGAAAGCGCCCTGCCGAGGTACTGCTCGCTGGTTCCATTCTGATATCCTATTGCCGTATCAAAGAAATTTATTCCCAGCTCAAGCCCTCTTTTTATGATTTCACGTGTGTGCTCTTCGTCCACGGTCCAGCTGTGCTGACCTCTTGATGCATCGCCGAATCCCATGCATCCCATGCATATCCTTGAAACCTTCAGGTCCGAATCCCCTAATTTTGTATATTTCATATTTATCCTCCCTTACTGTGCAGCGCCTATGCTTTCAAGCCAGTCTGCGATATCAGCTTCCGCGCCTGACGGACTCGTCCTCAGACCTTCGACAACCGTTGCCGACGGCTCCAGCTCTTCTATATTGTTCACAGCTTCCGATATCCCGCTGCCCCCGCTGGTGCAGAACGGCGCTATTGTTTTTCCCGAAAAATCATATGTGTCAAAGAATGTATACATTATCTTCGGCATATCGTTCCACCATATAGGGAATCCTACATAAACGGTATCGTAATCCTCTATATTATCTATCTCTCCCGATATTGCCGGTCTTGCCGTTTCATCGTTCTGTTCCGTCGTTGCTCTGCTTGAGCTGTCGTTGTAATCCAGATCTTCATCTGTATACGGATCTTCCGGAACGATTTCATAAAGCTCTGCTCCCTGCATCTGTGCAAGAGCCTCTGCTGCTGATTCAGTGTTTCCCGTTGCGGAAAAATAAACCACCAGAGAATTTCCTCCTGCACTGTTCCCCTGAGTATTTTCCTGCGCCCCTTCATTTTCCGATGAGCCGCTGCTTCCGCATGCCGCTAAGGCAAACGCCATAATACATGCTGTCAGAACATATATTATCTTTTTCATTTTCATACCTCCCTATATA
>DVMP01000132.1 GCA_018714925.1 Candidatus Allocopromorpha excrementigallinarum | reverse complement strand
TCTCCCAGCTCTAAGATGTCGTAACAGATAAGTCTGTTGCTTGTATTGACATTGGTCTGCTTGGCAAAAGTATTCAGCGTTCCTCTCGTAAAAAGCTCAAGTTCAAGAGCAAGTGAAATCGCTTCCGGTTCCGGCTGTCTCAAAAGCTCATCTCTGAAGTCCGAAAGCGTTGGCGGCATGCCTTCATACCCGGCGTTCTGATAAGGGCGATATATATTCTCCGTACATCTGTCTATGATAGACTGCTGCCCTTTTGCAAAATGATGACCTGCTATGATCTGCTCGCAAAGAGACTGTATAAACTGTGATTTTTCAATAACAGGATCAACCTCTCCGTAATCTCTTCCCATATCCATGGCATTGATGTGGTTCGGACTTGTCGCAGAAATCTCTATCACTTCTCCGTTCATCGCCTTGACAAGCGGCGCATACTCCCTCTCCGGATCGATGATAATAATATCCGCATCTGACGAAAGCACCAGATTTACGATCTCATTTTTAGCCGCGAAAGACTTCCCGCTTCCGGAAACACCCAGAATAAAGGAATTTCCATTTAAGAGCTGCCGTCTGTCTGCAATGATCATGTTTTTGCTTATAACATTCCTGCCGTAATATATCCCTTTCTCATGTTGGATTTCCTGGACACGAAACGGCATAAACACCGAAAGGGATTCCGTCGTAAGCGTTCGGAACGCATCGATCTTTCTGACTCCCGCAGGAAGTACGGTCTTAAGTGCGTCAAGCTGCTGATATTTTAAAACGGAAAGCTGACATAAATGCTGTCTCGTTATGGTCAGGAGCGCTTCCGTATCCTCATCGAGCTGTTCTTTTGTATCTGCCATATGAACGATGGTGAGCACCGCAAACATCATTCTCTGATCCCTTGTAGTAAGGTCGTTTAAAAATTCCTTACTCTCCTTCCTCTGCTGCTCCATGTCATACGGCACGACAGCAGAAAAATTGTTATTGCTGTTCTGACGACGCTGCCAGTTGGTAATGTTTGTTTCCACGCCAAGAAGCCTGTTTTCCACCTCTCTTACGGCTTCATCCGTAGGCACCGGAACAATATCGATCGACAGCATGAGATTTCTGTTCATTTCCGTAAGATCTGCAACCATGGAGTCTTTGATATACGCAGCATAATCTCGTAAAAACAGCACTCTGCCGAAACGATCCCCCATCTTGAAATAGTCTTTTTCATTTTCAAATACGTCCGGACAGATATAGTCTCGGAAATCATGTCCTTTTCGCATGTGGTCTTTAAGCTCAAAATGAAAATACTCCTCTTCTCCTTTCCTGTAAAAGTCAAACAATATTTTCAGTCTCTCCTGCATACCAAGCTCCACACAGGAGGCCCCAAGGCGCGCAAACCCTGATATCAGGTCATTGCCCGCTCTTTTAAAATAGTTTCTTGCTTCCTCCACATTCTTTTTATTGATCGATATCGTCACATACTTTTCCTGAATAAAGGAATTTGTACCGGTCACATTTTTAAGCAGCATATCGTTATATTCCTCGCGGTATTCATCCAGTTCATCTCCCGCCATATCGATCAGGATCTTTTTCTCAAAGTCAGCTCGATTGATCTTACGGTTATTGATCGTAAGCTTCGTCGTTGCGCTGCTGTCAAGAGAGTTTAAAACTTCGGAGTACTCTAAAAACATGGCTTCTTTATCCTCACGGCTTGCCACGGAATAATTTATATCCTCGAATTTATATGATTTAGAGAACTTGTTTTTCCCTACCTGAAAAATACCGTCTTCATAAATCTTTTTTACCGGAATGATATCCTGAACACCTTTCGGTATTTCAAATCCTTCTTTATCCTGTTTAAATGTCTTTCTCAGTGTTTTTATCATTTTTAAATCTCCCCTTTTTCCCTTTATCTTTCTTTCCTTGTTCAATCATCTGCCAATACATATTAGTATTCCGAAACACCAGCCGTTTCGGTATCAATATCTCTGACTTTATATACGCCCATATGAACTTTTCTGCCGTCATGCCGTTATACTTTACGAATCCCACTACCGCAAACGGTACCGCTACAAGGATACAGACCCAGCTTACGGTCTCTGTTCCAAGATGTTGTCTGAGCAGAAAATATGCACATACCGCAACAATACACGCCAGAGCAGAAAAAATGAATTGCCGAAGTGACAGTCCGAAAAACATAGATTCCGTATATTCACGAATCTCCCGATTTATTTTTACTTCCACTTGTTACTCCTTTCTAAAGTCCCATCATTTCCCTTACTATACGATCCGCAAGCTTTACTGCTCCAACAAGTACCAGCATATTGAAAATGAGTTCTCCTACATAACTCCACACCATGGCAGCAGGCGCCGCGTCCTGATCCACTACCGGCGGAGACTCTGCAAATGCCGAAAAAATAATGCAGGCAAGCAGTATGATCGCACCTTCAAGGCATACCGCCGCATAGGATTTCAAAAAGCTCTTGCCGATCTGCTGTGTCGGCTCTCCGGCGAAGGTGGAAAGCGGCACCGGCGCGATCGCTGTATAGATATACAGTTTAAAGAAACGCGCATAAACGCTTAAAATAATAATGAAAGACAGGATCGTAATCACAAGGCTGCATATGAGTGTGACCGCCCAAAGCGGTATGCTTTCAAAGAATCCACAGTCTTCAATTGCTTCTACCATCTCGTCCGGAAGTATGAGTTCATTGTTATTCCCAAGTCCTGAAGCTTTCATGATCGTAGCAATTATCCCCTGCACAATCTCAAAGAGCGCCATCATCAGTTCCAATCCGTATGTCACAACGCCTTTGGCAATGGCAAAGCGAACAAACAGCTTTACCGCATGCTCCGGCTTTTTGACCTCTGTAAACGACCCGCAGGTCTTGACTACTCCTACAACGAAAAACAGGACCAATAGTGCCAGTCCTATCGCCATCAACGCTCCGTGGATATCCTGAATGATCTCCCATATCCCTCCGCCGCGGAAATCTTCCGGAGACTCCGTAAGAAGCTCCCAGACTTCAGCAAGTTTTTCATTCCAGTTTTCAAGTGAGTTTTGCAGATTCTGCACGACCCAGTTGTCCGACACATACATCACGTATAATCCAATCATATTAGAAAGCGATTGGATTTTTCCTTTCTCCCGATTTTTCGGGGTATTTAAAAATCTAATATATAATCTTCTTATGCACTGTGGATTTGTACCCATACTTTTACGGCTATGACCGTTACGAGGTGACTCAAACCACAGTTTTCGTAACTAATGTTGATAAGCTAGTCAGCGCTTCGACGCTTCCATTTACGTGTTGACATGCCGAAATTTCTTGTGGTCTTACCAAACAGTGCAAATTCATTTTTAAGGAGGTGCTCATATGTACTATGTAGGAATCGATGTTTCCAAGTACAAGCACGATTGCATTGTCGTTTCCAATGATGGCGAGATCATCTGTGACACGTTCTCATTTGGCAACGACTATGATGGCTTTCAGACTCTATCATCCATGCTCTCTTCTCTGGGTGAGCATGAGAACATAAGGATAGGGTTTGAAGCTACTGCCCATTACACCCTGAACCTGAAATTGTTCCTTGAAAACGCCCACTACAGCTTCATGGAATTCAATCCGGTTCTCCTCTCAAAGTTCAACAAATCACAAACCCTAAGACGTACCAAAACAGATGCAATAGATTGCGCAGCTATTGCCCGCTGGTTAATGACAGTAGAATACAAACCCCATCCAGTTGGATTCTATCATGCTTATTCTCTAAAGTCACTAACCCGTCTTCGGGACAGTCTTGTAAGGCAGCGTAGTTTTTATCTGGTCAAGATTACCAATGTCCTTGACCATACATTCCCTGAATTCAAACCTTTTTTCGGCAACAAGTTCAGCAAGACTGCAATTCATCTGCTGGAAAACTATGGCAATGCCGACAGGATGTCCCGCATGAATTCTCTGTCATACGAGAATCTCAGACGCATTTCCAGAGGAAAATTCTCCCCTAAGAAATTCATAGAGTTGAAAAATCTTGCCGCAACAACTGTCGGTGAATCCAACGAAATCTTCGATCTGCAGTTATCCAGTCTGCTGTCTCTTTACAAGTTATCTGCCAATGAGATCAATTCACTGGAGCAGAAGATCACGGAACTTATCTGTAAGATCGATCCGCGTTCACTTTCCATTCCTGGAATCGGTCCGCTATCTGCAGCTGTCATCTATGCTGAATTCGGAGATATCGCCAAGTTCTCTTCTCCTCAGAAAATGCTATCATTTGCAGGTCTTGAGCCGGGATATTACCAGTCCGGTACTTCTGCACATGGCGGGCATATGGTCAAGCGTGGTTCTTCGCATCTTAGATTCACACTTATGAATCTTTGCGTCCCGCTCATACAGTACAACATTGTTTTTGCCGAATACTATGCTAAGAAGCGCGCCGAAGGCAAGCCTCATCGCGTTGCCTGCTCTCACCTGGTCAAAAAGTTGCTCCGTGTCATCTATACACTTGAGACAAAAAGGGTCGACTTTGACCCTGAAAAACTCCGCTGATTGAGTAGTGGCAATCAGTAACTATTGTTTATCCATTCAATTTTTCATATTGAATGGCTTGTTTGCCATGCTCTTTTTTTGAAAAAATTATTTCCATAAAATCCCTTGACTTCTAATAGCTAGTCACCTCTTTTTTAAATTGGACCATCTAATGGTATATGGTGCCATAAGAGAGAGGATTTTTCAAGAGGCAGATGACTCTGACTTTCCTCCGGGCCTCAGAAGGCATATTCCCTGGGTCATGGTTCCCATGGGACAGAACACGCACCAGGTACGCGGTCTGAAAATCACCATCATTACAAGACCGATAATAAAGGAGGTGAGCATAAGGCTGTAAAAGCCGAAGCTGAACTGGGCTATCCAGTCGCTGGTCATCCCCGCTGTATACGTCCATCCCCACGGAACGTTAAAGGTCCATAAAAGCTTCACCGCTTCCCTCAGAGATTCGCCTCCCGCCGCCACAAGGTAGGTCTGAAAAACGGTATTGGCAAACATGGCCATGAAAAAAGCCAGAAACCCGTAGCGAAACCATTTTGAGGACAGCCATCCAGGCGCCCTTTTATTAAGGGAAAGCTTCAGCCTGCTTCCCAGAAGAGTAAACAGCTGTCCCCTTCCGCACATATTGTTGCAGAACCACTTGTTTCCTCCCGCCACAGCCAGAATCAGAGGAAGGATGAAATCCAGCATTCCCAGCCAGGCAAAGAGAATATTAAAAAAGCCCAGGGAAAAGAAAAGTATGGACCATATCCAGAAGTAATCGTACCAGTGTCTCTTCATGCCGTCGCCTCCCTTACCTTTATATCTATACAGCAGGCGGGACAAACCCTCTCGCATCTGCCGCAGCCTACGCAGCTTCCCGCCTCCACCAGGGCGTGCCTGCCCCTTTTTATTTCTATGGCCTCTTTGGGACACACCTTCACACATGTGCCGCAGGAAACACATCTCTTTACATTTACCTGAGCATATCTCTTTGAAAGCATAAAAAAGCACCTTCCTTTCTGCCCATATATTAGCAGAAATAAAAGGCGCCGTATGTAACCGGGTCACATTATCCTGTTACAGCCGTCTTCCTCAGCTTCTCCCTGTCGGTTATTCTTATTTTTCCTCTCCCGAGAGCCACCGCTCCCTCTTCTGAAAGATACCTGAGAACCTTGGTAACCACTTCTCTTGCGCTTCCTATATATCTTGCCACCTCATCGTGAGTCATGGATATTTCCTCTCCTCCTCTTACATACTCGTCCCAGAGAAAGGCTGCCACCCTTCTGTCAGCTCCCATAAAGAGGATCTGCTGCATTGTCCACATAACGTCAGAAAATCTTTCCGCCGCCGTCCTGTAAAGTTCCATTCCCACATACGGGTTTCCCTCCATGAGAGGATGAAGGCACTGTACGGGTATCACCAGGCTTTCCGTTTCCTCCACAGCCTCTATTATTACGTCAAAAACAATGGCATCCATGAGGCAGGAGGCTGAAAGCACGCATATCTCGCCTTCTCTCACGCGGAAAAGAGTAACCTCTCTTCCCTCTTCGGATACGATATAAACCCGGAGCTGACCCTTAAGTACAGTCATGGCCCCTTTGCATCTTTCCTCCGAGCGGTGGACCGTCTCCCCTTTTCCGTAGTTTATATTCACACAGCTTTCCAATATGTGATTTTTCTCTTCTTCCGTAAGCTTTTCCCAGAAATCGTAATGGCGGGAAAGTATATCTTGTTTAGTCCTCAATTATCTGCCTCCCTGATTGAATTCTTAAAGCACAATAAAATTTTATCATATCTTTGCCCGGGAGGCCACGGGCACTTGTAATTAATTTTTAAGGCACAATCAAATATCCCCACCTTCTCCCTACAGAAGCGTTCCCATGTGCTTCATGGTCCTTACAAGCTGGCTTACATAGCTCATCTCGTTATCATACCATGCTGCCACTCTGACCTCATATATCTTCGTTCCGCATCGCTGAGCCGATGTCTGCGTCCCGTCGAAGAGCGAGCCGTAGCTCATTCCTATTACATCGCTGGAAACAATCTCCTCCTCCGAATAACCGAAGGATTCTGTTACCGCCCCTTTCATCGCTTCATTTATTCCCTCAACGGATACCGTCTCGGTTTCATCCTTTAGGGTCGCATCCAGTATGGTAAGGGATCCTGTCGCCACCGGTACTCTCTGCGCTGAGCCCAGCAGCTTGCCGTCAAGCTCCGGAATTACCAGCCCTATGGCCTTTGCCGCCCCTGTACTGTTAGGAACTATGTTTATGGCTCCCGCCCTTGCCCTTCTGAAATCCCCTTTTCTGTGTGGTCCATCTAATATCATCTGATCTCCCGTATAGGCATGTATGGTCGTCATAAACCCTGTTCTGACTTCTCTGTACTGGTTGAGTGCCTTTGCCATAGGCGCCAGGCAGTTTGTAGTACAGCTTGCTCCCGAAACTATATCATCCTCTTCCGTAAGGATCTGATGGTTTACCCCGTAAACTACCGTCGGCAGATCATTTCCCGCCGGAGCTGATATGAGAACCTTTCCGGCCCCCGCCTCTGTATGAGCCTTTGCTTTTTCCTTTGAGGTGAAAAAACCTGTACATTCAAGGACAATATCCACTCCCAGCTCTTTCCACGGCAGCTTTGAGGGATCGGCTTCCCTGTATATTCTTATCCTCTCTCCTTCCACTGTAATATGATCCTCTCCCCAGGACACATTTTTCTCATACCGTCTCTGAACACTGTCATATTTAAGAAGATAAGCCAGCATTTCAGGCGAAGCCAGATCATTGACCGCGACTATCTGTATATTTTCCTCTCCGAAGACCTTTCTGAAAGCCAGTCTTCCTATTCTTCCAAATCCGTTTATGGCTATTTTCATATTTTTTGCTCCTTTCTTTCTTCAACCTCTTTCCTCTTTAAAGCTTATATGCAGGCCGCATATACTGCGGCAGTCCTTTTTCAAAAGGAACACAGCTTTCACCCTGTATCAGCGGTAGAGCGTAATTGATAAACTCCTGCGATATATCTGTTCCTTCTGATATTATCCATTCATCGGGAAATTTCTTTTCTCTGTTACACACACTGGACACGTCAACCAGCTTCAGTGAAATTCTGTAATCACTCTTATTTTCCCTTTCAAAAGCCACCATACATCCGCTTTTTCCTTCCAGTCCGCTTTTTATTCCAAACCTTCCGGCTTCCGCCGCCTCTTCTATATCTCTGGCGGAGGCCAGCACCGCAGAGCATCTCTGAGGAAGATTGAACTCTATGGAACGGCTCTTGCAGCCGATCTCTTTTTTTACCAGTTCCTCAAGCACTTTGCCGCCCCCGGTAAGCATTTTGTGTCCGAACCCGTCTACCGCCGCTTCCGATCCGTATTCACATATAAATTTCCCCTCTCCGTCCGCTATACCCTCGGAGATGCAGACGACAACAGAATTCTGTACCTTAAGTGCCTTTTTCACATCCTCTAGAAATTTTTCTACACTGAAGCTGCTTTCCGGAAGATATATAAGCATAGGGTTACTGTCGTACCCGGTTCTTGCCAAAGCACTGGAAGCTGTAACCCAACCGGCATGACGTCCCATAAGCTCTATGATTGTTACAACAGGCTTCGTATATACTCCCGCATCAAGAATTACTTCTCTTACAGCTGTCGCCACATATTTTGCCGTGGACCCGAATCCCGGAGTATGGTCAGTACATACAAGGTCATTATCTATGGTCTTAGGCACGCCGATAAACGATATAGCGGAGGATATTTTCTCTGCGTAGGCGCTTAGCTTTGCGACCGTGTCCATCGAATCATTTCCGCCTATATATATAACTGTCTTTATATCCATATTCTTAAACTCTTTGAACAGTCTGCCATATACTTCATCATTCAGATCTTCCGGAAGCTTGTATCTGCAGCTGCCCAGGAAAGAAGCGGGCGTTGTCTTCAGCTTTTCTATGTCATTTTCATTTCCTTCCGAAAACTTTGTAAAGTTCAGAACCGCTCCTTCAAGAAACCCTTCAATTCCATTGATCATTCCGTAAACTCTGTCCACCTCTTTTGACTTGATCGCCTCGCTGACCGCTCCGTAAAGAGATGCGTTGATGACTGCTGTCGGGCCTCCCGACTGGCCTATTAAAACATTGTGCATATTTACCATCCTTTCCAGTTTCTTTTCTTATCGTATATAAAGCAAAATGGATGCCAAAAGAGAACCCCCTTAAAACATCGTAAAAATCATGCTTTTTCAGAACATCTCTGTGCGTTGTGTGCAGTAATGGCACGTGCTCTGCCATCTATATCACAAACTTATACCCCATATCCAATTTTGTTATTTTACAACCGTCTCACTCTCGTGATAGGATCCCTTTGAAATCAACAAAAATGTAAAGAAAGGAAGAAAACATGGAAGAAAAAAATTTTATTTTGGAAAAGCAGCCCCTGTCTCAGGAAATGCTGGAAAAAATGAATGCCTACTGGCGGGCAGCCAATTATCTGTCAGTCGGGCAGCTTTATCTTCTTGACAATCCCATGCTTGAAGAGCCCTTAAAGCCGGAACATATCAAGAAGAAAATAGTGGGTCACTGGGGAACCGTACCTGGACAAAACTTCATATACGTACACTGCAACCGCGCTATTAAGCGCTATGATCTTAATATGATACTTATCTCCGGCCCGGGTCACGGAGGCAATTTTCTCATTTCCAACACATATCTGGAGGGCACCTACAGTGAAGTTTATCCCAATATAACTCAGGACAAGGAGGGAATGAAAAAAATGTTCAAGCAGTTTTCATTCCCGAGCGGTGTACCCAGTCACTGCGCCCCTGAAACCCCGGGATCAATTAACGAAGGCGGAGAGCTTGGCTACTCTATTGCCCACGGCTTCGGCGCGGTATTTGACAATCCCGACCTTATAGCCACTGTTATAGTCGGTGACGGAGAAGCAGAAACCGGACCGCTGGCCACTTCATGGCACTCCAACAAATTCCTTAACCCTGTTACGGACGGTGCTGTTCTTCCCATTCTTGATCTTAACGGGTACAAGATCAGTAACCCTACTGTCTTTGCCAGAATAACCCGTGACGAGGTGAGATCATTTTTCGAGGGCTGCGGCTGGAGGCCATACTTCGTAGAGGGTGATGATTCTATGGAGATGCACAGGAAGATGGCGGAAACCATGGATAAGGTTGTTGAGGAAATAAAAGCCATACAGAAAAAAGCAAGAGAGAACAACGACCAGCACAGACCTCAATGGCCGATGATTATACTGAGAACTCCTAAGGGATGGACAGGGCCTAAATACGTTGACGGACAGAAAATAGAAGGATCCTTCCGCGCTCACCAGGTTCCTATTACCATGGAAAAGCCGGAGCATCTTGAGCTGCTGAAGGAATGGCTCGAAAGCTACCATGCGGAAGAACTCTTTGATGAAAAGGGACGGCTTATCCCTGAACTGGCTCAGCTGGCTCCTGAAGGCAGCAGGCGAATGGGGGCAAACCCTCACGCCAACGGCGGCCATCTCCTCAAGGATCTCAGACTTCCCGACTTCCGCTCCTACGGAATAGACGTTGACTCAGGAAGAACCAAAGCTCAGGACATGATAGAGCTGGGAGGCTTTATCCGCGACATATTCCTAATGAATCGTGATAACAAAAACTTCCGTATTTTCGGACCTGACGAAAGCATGTCCAACAGGCTGTATCACGTCTTCGAGGAGGAAAACCGCGCCTGGAACGCCGAAATACTTGATAACGATGAAGCCCTTGCCCTTGACGGCAGAATTATGGACAGCATGCTCAGTGAGCACATGTGTGAAGGATGGCTGGAAGGATATCTCCTCACCGGCAGACATGGATTTTTCGCCAGCTACGAAGCCTTTATACGAATAGTGGATTCTATGGCCGCTCAGCACGCGAAATGGCTCAAAGTGTGCAATCAGCTTTCCTGGAGACAGCCTATAGCTTCTCTAAACTTCATACTTACATCAAACGTATGGCAGCAGGACCACAACGGCTTTACTCATCAGGATCCGGGATTTCTGGATCATATAGCCAACAAGAAAGCAGACGTAGTCCGCATGTATCTTCCTCCTGATACCAACTGTCTGCTCAATTGCTTCAACCACTGTATAAAGAGTAAAAATTATGTCAACGCAATAGTTGCCTCTAAGCATCCCAGCTATCAGTGGCTTTCCATGGACCAGGCAGTAAAGCACTGTAAACAGGGCATCGGCATATGGGACTGGGCAAGCAATGACCACGGAGAGGAGCCGGATCTCATAATGGCCTGCTGCGGCGACACTCCTACCCTCGAAACCATGGCCGCTGTTACTATTCTCAGGGATGAAATGCCTGGCCTTAAAATAAGGGTAGTAAACGTTGTAGATCTTTTCAAGATAGACTCTGACCGCAACCACCCTCATGGATTAAGCGACAGAGAATACGATGCCATATTCACTAAAGACAAACCTATAATTTTCGCCTTCCACGGATATCCGAGGCTTATACATGAACTTACCTACAGAAGAAACAACCATAACATTTCAGTTCACGGCTACCTTGAAGAGGGAACTATAACAACGCCTTTTGACATGCGTGTTCAGAACAAACTGGATAGATTCAACCTTGTAAAGGATGCGGTTATGCATCTCCCTCACCTCGGCAACAAAGGCTCCTTCCTTATCCAGAAGATGAATGATAAGCTAGTAGAGCACAGCCAGTATATAGCCGAATACGGAATCGATATGGAGGAAATACGAAACTGGGAATGGCATGTGCATAGCTGAGCTTAAATGACACATCCGCACAAATCTTGTTTTGTTAAAGAAACCCTGTATTTTTTTTAGCACAGTCGCCTTTAGCGGCTTAACCCGCTGAAAATACGGGGTTTTGTCTTTATGATGAAGCTCCTTACCGGTTCTTGGCACATGACTTGCGTAATACATAAGTAAAGCTTGTTAAAAGCTGCAATTAAAATTTAAGGAGGATAATCACTATGAAAATGG
>DVMP01000131.1 GCA_018714925.1 Candidatus Allocopromorpha excrementigallinarum | reverse complement strand
ACGTCTGCGTTTTATTTTACTATAATTTGATAGACAATTGACAAACGATAATTGTATGTGATAAAATAAGACATAAAATAATAGTTCACAAAACTATTGTCTAAAGTGGCTGCAATTTTTTCAGGAGGTGTATAATGAACGATAATGTTCAAAACAGCAAGCAACCTACATTGCAGGGCAACATGGGAGTCCCTCAGCTTGTAATGAGCGTACTGGCCTTTTCCGGGCCTCTGTGCGTAGCGGCGGCCTTTATTACCGCGGTCCTCATGGACGCCGGATCAGCGGCTCCGTGGGTGTATATTATGTGCTTTGTAATCCTTCTTTTCTTTTCCGTAGGATTTGCAAAGATGGGAACGGTAATGGCAAGGCCGGGAGGATTTTATTCCTACATAACCGACGGACTGGGGAAAAAGATGGGGATGACGGGAGCCTTTCTTTCAGTAGCCGGCTATATGGTAAACGGGCTTTTCGCTCCGCCTTTGCTGGCAATATATCTGCAGCAGGTTATAGAAAATACCTTTGGCGGTCCCCATATTCCATGGTGGGCTCTGGCCATAGCCTGTGTGCTCATATCCGTATTCCTCGCCTACAGGCGTATAGATTTGTCAGCCAGGGTAATGTTCTGGGTTATGCTGTGCGAGGTCGCACTTATAGTTATCTTTGATGTAGCCGCTTTCATAAACGGCGCTCCGGCCAATTCAGGAGGCGGTATGTTCACATGGCCTGACTTTACCAGCGGAACCTTCGGCGTGGCTCTTCTTCTCGGCTTCGGTAATTTCCTGGGATTTGAAGCCACTGTCATATACAGAGAGGAGTGCAGAGAGCCTCAGAAGACAATTCCAAGAGCCACCTTTATTGCCGTTATCGGCATAGGCGTTATGTACAGCGTGACGGCATGGGCCTTTGTTACCTTCTACGGAGCCGATAACGTACAGGAGGTGGCCGCCAATGAGACGGCGACAATGTTCTCCACAGCTCTTGGCGCTTTAACGGCTCAGATAATGAACGATATAGTTTCCGCCCTGGCGTGCTTCTCGGTATTCGCCTCCATGCTTTCCATACATAACGTGGCGGCCAGATACCTTTTCTCCCTGGGACAGGACAAGGTTATTCCTGAGATTTTCGGCAGAGTGCACCACAGGCACCACTCGCCTTATATATCGGCTCTGGCGGTAGGTGTTTTCTGGGTAGCCATGCTTATAATATTCGCGGCCAGCGGAAGGCCTTCGGATTATCTTTATCCGCTCTTCAGCGGCAGCGGAGTATTCCTTACGCTGCTGGTAATACTTCTGGCGGCTATCGCGGTGCCCGCTTACTTTCATAAGAACAAGCAGTATAACTTCTCTAAGTTTGTTACCATAGTCGCTCCTGTAATAGGAATACTGGGGCTTGCCTGGATAGTATATCTGGCCGTAATAAACTTCGGAGCTCTCCTGGGCTCTACGGGAGTGGTGACGGTTATATTCTTCGTAGGCGTTATGGTGTACATAGCAGGGGCCTACTGCTATTCCGTATATATTAAAAAGAAGAAGCCTGAGGTCTTCGCCAGAGTAGGCAGACAGGACGCCGCTGACAGGCTGGACTGACTGTCTGAGAAATCAAAACAATAGACAAAAAATTGCTTCTCCTCCCGGAGCAGCCTCGGGGGGGGGCAATTTTATTGGGGAATATGGGAAAAGAAAGGAGGGAAGGAGAAAATTTACATTGCTGCACTGAATCTATAATGGAGGTAAAATTCTAATGAGCGTTAAAAAAGTTTTGAAAAGCGAAAGCAGAGAAGCCGTTGTATACGATGTTACAGCGGATTCCATTGACGAATTTCTTGACAGCGAGATAGAGGAACGTCTCGCTGAGCTTGAAGAGTACGGCCCCTTTGCCGAAAAGCAGGCGATCCCTTTTCTAACCCATAAGCAGAATATACCCATCTATATTATTATGGCTTTGTGCGTTATAGCGCATATATGGGCATGGATCACCATTGAATAATATCGTTGAAGCATTTGGAATTATTATTGTTGGTAGGAGTAAAACATTATGCAAGGTAATACAAAATTCAAAGGGAAGAAAACAGTATATAACCTTAAGCTTCCCACCGGATCCCGCAGACTTGACCCGGAGCAGAGCAAGCTGCCTATAGTGCCTAGAGAGCATCACCTGGGCTACTATGCCATGGTTGCCATATTGACGGCAGGAGCCATAGCCTCATGGGCCTTTGTAACGGGAGGATCCATAGGAGTTCTCGTTCCTGTAAAATACGGAATATGCGCCGCCTTTTTCGGCTGTGTAATCGCTTACGGCATTCACGGATACATGGCGGTTGTCTATACGAGATGGGGCACCGACGCCTCGGTAATAGGCCGTTCCGTATGGGGACACAGAGGAATATACGTGCTGATACTGGGAATAGGTTTTCCGGCCACCTACGGCTGGGGAAGCATGCCTATGATAATGCTGGGAAGAAGCGCAGCTACGGTAGCGGATTCCGCGGGCGCGCCGGGAATCCTTGGAACATGGCAGCTCTGGTCATTTGGAGCCCTTGCCATCGGACTTCTCATCACATATTACGGCACGACTGTTATAGATAAGATTTCAATGATCGCCACACCTATAATCGTAATACTTATCGTGTTTATATGTGTGGTTCTCCTGAGAGAGTATGGGATATATGACAGCTTCAACACCTCGCCTGGAGACATCCCTGTAACGAGACACAACTACATGGTGGCCGTGGAGATTGCTCTCGGTGTAGGAGTTTCATGGATATTCCTGCTTTCGGCATATACCAAGCCCGCTCTCAGCGAAAACGCCTCCTATACCCCTTCGGTGCTGGGCAACGGAGTCGCCTGGGCCATATGCTGCATAGCGCCTATGATAACCTCATGTATGGTGGATCTGTCAGACCCTGTAGAGGCTCTGGCCGCCATCGGAGGAGGATACGTTATAGTGTGGCTGGTAATGCTGGCGTTTGCCAACTTCAGCTCGGTAATGGTAAACCCTTACTTCCTTTCATGCAACCTGCAGTCCATGTTCCCGAAAATGAAGTGGAAGTACTGCGTTCTCATACAGACCATATATGCCGTGGCCATTATCTTCCCTGTGTTCTACGACCAGTTCGGAGTTGTTATCAGCTTTATCGGACTTCTTGAAGGACCTGCCGGATGTATATGGGCGCTGGACTTCTTCCTTAACAAGAGAATAAACCTGAGACACTGCTACGCCAAGGGAGAACAGAAAAAGAAGAGCGCCTACTGGTACTGGCATGGATTCAGCGTGCCTGCCTGGGTAGGACTTATCTGCGGAACAGCCTTTGGAATATGGCATTACAATCCTTGGACCTCCGACATTAAATTCGAAGGCCTCTTTGATCTCTTCGGAGCCATGCTGCCGGCCTCATTTATAGGAACAGCCGTATACTTCATCCTCTGGCTGGCGCTTCAGAAGGACTGGAGAAGAAAGCTTGACATGAGAGCCACTGTGGATGAATTCGTGGCTCAGAAGGACGACAATGCTAAGTATATATAAATCATCAGCGAAAAAGAACCACCTCTCTTATTAATCCAGGAGGTGGTTCTCTGCTTTTAATAATATGAAAACAAAGGCGCGCGGACTGGGGAGACTAAAGGCTTGAAACCAGCTGAAGCCCGCTTGTGGTATTGTGAAGAGCCATGGTGATGGCGCCGGTCTTGTAGTAGGGAAAATTGTCCGGTATGTATTCAAACTCAGGCATTGACACCGGCGGTATGACTGTACGGCACTTTTCGTATATACGGTCTTTAATGTCGGGAGGCAGGGCTTTTCCCGTGAGCGCTATGTGGCTTGGGTTGACTATGGATATAATAGCTGTTGAGGTGACAAGTATGGATTTTTCCAGCACCTCGATTTTCGAAAGGTCGCTGAGAGCCTGTTCTCTCGGTTTGCCTCCCGATATGAAGCTGGTCTCTCCCGCCATGTGGTGATCGCCCCGCAGAAGCTTTCCGTCAATAAGTATTCCGGCTCCGGGATACATGTCCTTGGGATAGAGGAGGGTGACAACGGTCTTTTCCTCAAGCTCGGGATGAGATTTTGAGTAGCCCAGTGTTATAAGGTCTATTTCAGGCTCCACCGATATTCTTACATCATAGTCTGCTTTGAGATCCCGCTCCAGAGGCACTCCTTCAAGCTCCTCAATATCGCATATGTAGATGCTTTCCTGCCAGCTTTTTCCGGGGATTGACACTACAATGGACCTTACGGAAGGGTATTGAGCCAGTATGCTTTTAATAACATCCGAAACAATGTCATAGGTGACGGTTTCACATGCTGAAGACTCCTCTCTGATTGTTTCGCCGAAGGAATTGACAACGGTGTACCAGATGGATTTAATGGATGCTTCGTAAAAGATCCCCACGCACGCCACCTGAATATAGTCCTTATTGTACTCGTATCTGTGAGCGGGTCTTCCTCCGTTGGGCTCCTCCAGTCTGTATTCGGAAACCTCGTTTCTGGAAAGCATTTCCTTGAGAATGTTGCCGCTGGTAGCTACGCTCAGACCGGTCATGGAAGCGATTTCGTTTCTCGTGGCGGTATGCACCTGGCGCATACATTTGCGCACCAGCTCGACGTTAGTCTGTTTTACTATAGATGAATTGTTGATAATCACTTTCTTTTTAGGCATATCGTATTCTTGGCTTCCGTTGTCCGCGGAAGCTGTTCCTCCGTATTGTATATTATCACATAGACTGAAAAAAATCCAGACAGCTTAATTCAAATGGGGGGCCGCCAGGCAAAAAAATCTTAAGCCCGCGAGGCTTTGACAAATCATGGCGGCTATGATATATAAATTATAATTATAATTAAAATAAAAATCAATATAAAAATATGAAAAAATGACAGTCTGCACACAGTCCCTACCCTTGACAATCACAAAATCAAATAATATAATAAATAAAATGATAAATAAAACGGAAACTAAAATTTAAAGTTTTGTTAACAGGGAAGGACGTGAATCTGATGAAATTCAACCATGGCACAGCTATTGTAACTGGAGGAGCAAAGGGAAACGGCTTCGGTATAGCCGAGGCTCTGGCGGAAAGCGGAATAAAGGTGGCTGTATTAAACCGCCACTCGCCTGAAGAAGCGGTAAACAGATTAAAGGCGAAAAACAAAAACGTCATAGGGTTCACCTGCGATATTTCGGACCGAACCAATGTGGAGAAATGTGTAAGAAAGGTTTTCGAAGCCTTCGGAAGTATAGATATCCTTGTAAACAACGCGGGAGTTCTACTGTATAAGCCCTTTCTGGAAATGACAGATGAGGAAAGAGATTATCAGCTGGACGTTAATATCAAGGGGACCTGGAACGTAACCAGAAGCGTCATACCCTATATGCTGAAAAACAGCTACGGAAGAATAATTACAGTATCATCGGTAACGGGCGAGTATGTGGCCGATCCGGAGGCCATAGGCTACGGCACAAGCAAAGCGGCTCTTGTGGGATTTGGAAAGTGCCTGGCAATGGAATTCGTGGATAAGGGAATAACCTCCAACGTAATTTGTCCGGGATTCATCAGAACTCCCATGGTAGAGTCCATGGCAGCTGCCGCCAATCCTGAGGATCCGGAGGGAGAGCTGGCGTCCTACGCCAAATGTATACCTGCGGGCAGACTGGGCAGACCTGAAGACCTCGGCCCCCTTGTGGTCTATCTTGCCAGCGAGGAGTCGGCTTTTATGACAGGCTCGGCCATTGTCATAGACGGAGGCTGCATACTGCCTGAAACAAAGACACTTTAACAGAGGAGGACGTTCTTCTTAAAACATCTCAAAAAGTTTCGTTAAAAGATTGACATTACCGGAGAAATAATATAATATATACTTAAAGTAAGACTTAACGAAAGTAAAATACAAATTATTGCGGAATGTAAAAGCAGATACGGTGAGAGGTAAAGATGGATAATAAGGTTATGGTTTTTGATATACAGAAGTTCAGCGTACACGACGGGCCGGGAATAAGAACCATAGTGTTTTTTAAGGGCTGTCCCCTGAGGTGCAGGTGGTGCGCCAATCCCGAGTCTCAGAGCTTTGAGCCGGAGCTTCTCATATATCCTGACAAGTGCGTAGGCTGCGGCAGATGCGCCGAGGTATGCCGGGAAGGGTGCTTTTCTCAAAAGGATGGAACTGTGGTCTTTGACAGGAGCAGGTGCGTAAGCTGCGGAAGGTGCGCCGAGGTATGCTATCCTGAGTCAAGGTCTTTAGCGGGAGAGCTTATGAGTCTCGAGGACATTAAAAAAGAAGTGGACAAGGATATTCCATTCTACAGAAATTCCGGAGGCGGCGTAACCTTTTCGGGAGGAGAGCCCATGTGCCATCCCGATGCCGTTGAGGAGCTGGCAAGGTACTATAAAGAGGAGCAGGGCGTATCTGTAGCTGTAGAAACCTGCGGCTACGTACCATGGGAAAACTACCAAAGGACAGTGAAATATCTTGATCTGGCCCTCTTTGATCTTAAATGTATAGATGATGAGAAGCATATAAAATATACGGGTGGAAGCAACAGGCAGATACTGGACAACATCAGCAAAATATCGAAGCTGGTTAAAACCGTCGCCCGCATACCGATAATACCTTCTGTAAACGATTCCCCTGAGGACATAGATGCTTTCGGAGGGTTTATAAAGGAGCTGGGAACCATAGACACTGTACATATACTTCCTTATCATAATTACGGCATGAACAAATACGCGGCCCTGGGAAGAGACTACCTGTTAAGAGAGCTGGAGGCGCCGAGCGACGAGCATATGGATGATATTAAGAAGCAGCTTGAAGGATACGGCTTTGAGGTAAATATAGGAGGTTGAAGCACATGATAGTTTTAATTTGTGAAGATGTGGTTAAAAGAGAGAAGCTGGAGGAGGTCAGGGAATATTACAGGGAGTTGGTGGAATATACCAGAAAGCAGCCCGGCTGCCTGGCCTACGATGTGTATCAGGATGAGGAAAGGGACAACGTCCTGATATTTGTGGAAAAGTGGGCTGACGCCTCCTGCCTTGACGATCACCTTAAGGATAATGTCTATATAGAGATGTTCGCGAAGATAGAAAAGCATCTGACAGAAGAAGAGAAGGTGAGACGGTACGGTGAGTTCGTATAGGAGTATGAAATCAGTGAAAACTCTTTTCAAAACTGTTTTAATGATATTGTTTAGGCGAAAAGCAGGAAGAAAATCCTGCTTTTCGTCTTTTTGCCCTTAATTGCCTTTAATACAGCTGCCTCAAAGGAGATTAAAAAAATTAAGGGAACAAAAATGTGCGTACTTGTATTTTTATACCTGTGCAAATATAATCACCTCAAGAAGAATTTAATGAAAGGAGCAAGGATGATGAAGATGAAAGCCATGGGATTTTACGAATTCGGAGAGCCGTCGGTTTTGAAAGAAATAGAGCTGCAGATGCCGGAGGCCGGTGATGACCAGGTGCTGATCAGAGTAGGGGGAACCAGCGTCAATTTCGCCGACATACAGACGAGAAAAGGGAGTTTTCACGGAGGAGGAGCCGACTTCCCCGTAGTGCCGGGTCTTGACGCGGCGGGAACGGTGGAGGCGGTCGGCCGGAACGTCAGGGATATCAGGGAGGGCGACAGAGTCATAGCCTTTCCACGTACAGGAACATATTCGGAATACGTAGTCGCAGACAGAGCTCTTACATACGTAATACCTGATGAGATATCCATGGTGCAGGCAGCCGCGAGTCCCCTGGTGTCATTTACCTCACATATGCTGCTGAATAAGGTGGCGGAGCTGGAAAAGGGCGAGACCATTGTCATTCATGCCGCCGCCGGAGGCATAGGAACCACCGTTATACAGATAGCCAGGGCTATGGGAGCGGGAAGGATTATCGGTACAGTAAGAGGAGAGGAAAAGCGCCAAAAGGCTCTTGAGGCAGGCGCGGATTATGTTATAAGGAGCGAAAGGGATAATTTTGCCGAGGAAATCATGAAGCTCACCGACGGTCGCGGCGCTGACGTTATTCTCGATTCCATAGGGGGAGAGTTTACATCCATGAGCATGGACTGCCTGGCCATGTACGGCAGACTTGTAGTGTTCGGCAACGCGTCGGGAAGCTACGGGATGATTGATACAAAGCTGCTTCACTCCAGCACACGCTCTGTCAGGGGCTTCAGTTCTGTGACTACGAGAAACAACAGGCCTCAGTGGTTTAAAGATACAGCAGGCGAGGTAATAAGGCTCATGGCGGAGAAGAAGATAGATATGAAGGTCTCTCATGTTATGAAGCTCAGCGACGCCGCCAAAGCTCATGAGCTCATGGAGAGCGGAGGTGTTACAGGTAAAATCGTACTGGAGGTTTAATTCCATGATAAAGCTTAAAAATAGGAACCGGCCGGTATAAGGCTGAATTTTGTAAATTCATCGAAGAACCTTTTCAAAAGTATTTGATGATATTGCAAGGACAGAAAGCGGGGAAAACTTCCTGCTTTTTGTTTTTTTTTTGGAAAAAATATCTATATTGCCTTGAAAAAAGACAGCTTCTTCCCTTAATGCTTGACACAGGGCAGGGTAATGGGGTATACTTATTATAGTCATTATTAAAATGAAAATAAAAATAAAATTGATAACCATGCCGAAATATGAGCAGTCGTATATAAAACGTTTTATATTATATATTTGGGAGAAGAGTGGAAGTTTTTTCAGCAGCTTAAGAAAGGAACAAATATGGATAGCATAAGTGCTCAGGAAGCTTATCGAAAGAAGAAAATAAGATTGGCGAAATTCGGATTGTTTATCGCGTGGGTTTCATCTCTATGCATGGTTACATTTCCGATTTTCAATTCTCTGGCTACCGACGGGGTTTATCAGCTCTTTGACAGTAAAATAATGACTCTCTATGTGCTCAGCCTGCTGTTTGTAGCCATGGGGGAGTTCTTTGGCGGAATATTTCTCATACTTTATCAGACAGTTGTCAAAGGAGTTCCCATGCGTGAATACGGACGTGTGTGGAATGTAAGGTCATCCAGAATGGTGCTGCTGTCAGCTCTTGTGGCCGGTCCTCTGGCAACAGCCTGTCTTACAGTTTCGGTGCCCCTCTGCGGCTCCACATACAGCAACTGTGTAAGCGCGCTGACCCCGATCCTTACGGCAGTTGCCGCCGCCATATTCCTGAAGGAAAGAATAGGAGCGAGAATAATAATAGGTATTCTCATCGCTGTAGTAGGTGTTATAATCGCCGGCTTTGAGCCTCCTGAAGGTGTTACCAACTTTTATCTGGGCATAGTGATAGCTCTTTTCGCACCGATAGGGTATACGGCTGAAGCCATGATAAGCACGCATGTAATGGATGTTTCGGAGCCTCTTGAGGTCTGCGGCCTTTACAGAATGATCGGCGCCGGAATAATGGAATTTATAATCGTTTTGGCAATATGCGGATTTACCGGCAATATAGACTGGATAGGAATTGCCTTCGGAACTGTTTTCAGCAATCCGCTTCTCATTGTTTTCATACTTCTGACGGCAGTATTAATGGCCGTACAGTACGGCACAAGCTATATCGCCAACAATTACAGCGGTCCGTCGAGAGCTTCGGCGGTAGTGTGGTCAACTCCTGTGTGGAGTATACCTATAGGCTTCCTGTTCGCGGCTGTGGGACTTGTTCCGTATAATGTGACGGCCCTGGGAATTATCGGAGCCATCGTCGTAGTAGTGGGCGTGGTTCTGGTTCTGGCAAAGCCTTCGGAAATGTTCAGCCTGAGGAATATAGATGAATAAAAGGAGAATACCATGAAATTACCATTGAAAACAAGGATTCTTGAATACGCCATAGAAGAAAATAAACCCCTTTCGGCTGAGGAGATAACCGAGGCTTTAAAAAAGGAATACGAGGGTGAAAGGTTCTGTAATTATAAAAATATAGATACTCTTCTGGACGCTTACTGCGGAGTCGGAGTGATGAAAGCGACCGATATGTATTTTGATGATAAGGGCAAGCTTGTTGTCAAATACCAGGTCACAAAGTTCGGGAAGGATTATGAACGCCTGATCCCCGGACATGAAAGTTAAAGGATGAAAGGACAGAGAATTAAATGGACAGAAAAGTAAGAGCGGTACAGTACGGATGCGGAAGAATGGGCAGGGTGTGCATGAAATTCGCCCTGGACCACGGAGTCGAAATCGCGGGAGCTTATGATCTTAACCCAGAGCTCATAGGCGTTGACATCGGCGACATTACAGAAAGAGAGAAGCTGGGGGTTAAAGTCAGCGACGCGGCTTTGTTCGCTGAAGAAGTGGAAGGCTTAAAGCCGGACATTGTCATAGTAACCACTCTAAGTCTTCTCAAGGATGTGTACGATGTTCTTATGGTGTGTGCGGAAAAAGGTATAAATGCCATTACAACCTGTGAGGAAGCCATTTATCCGTGGAACTCATCTCCGGAACTGACAGAACGCCTTGATGAGGCGGCCAAAAAGACGGGGGCCACCGTAACGGGAGCGGGAGCTCAGGATCTGCAGTGGTGTTCAACTGTAAACAATCTGGCGGCGGGAGTAAACAGAATAACGAGAATAGAAGGAACTCAGCAGAACAATATAGACGACTACGGCATAGCCTTTGCGGAGTCCTTCGGAGCCGGCATGGATACAGAGGAGTTTGAAGCCAAGTTCGGAGAGCAGAACAGACTGAGCTGTGAGGATATAGAGAAATCCATAAAAAGAGGAGAATTTATTCCATCCTTTATGTGGAACTCCAATACCTGGCTGGCGAAAAAGCTGGGCCTTACGGTGAAAAGCCAGACTCAGAAGCTGGTTCCCGAAATAGCTGAGGAGGATATAGAGTCCTCAACTCTGGGAAGAACCATAAAAAAGGGACAGCTTAAGGGAGCGACCTCCCTGGTTGAGACGGTTACAGAGGAGGGAGTTGTAATTAAAGGCGGCGTAAAGGCAATAGTTTACGGACCTGATGATTATGAGCACAACAACTGGGCCATATACGACGGAGAGACGGTATTCAGAACCAACCAGCCGGAGCCTCCTACAGTTGAGCTTACATGCGCTACCATGGTAAACAGAATTCCCGATGTGCTTAACGCTCCTTCCGGATATGTGACTACCGATAACATGCCGGAATGCAGATATCTGGCTGGGCCGATGGAGTTTTACGTTAAAGACTGAAGAAAAAACCAAAGGGATAGGAGGTAATCAGATGAACGCGGCAAGACAGCATGAACACTGGACAAAGGGAAGCACGGAGCGTGTCAACAGGCTGAGAGACAGATACTGGAACTGGAAGCCTGAGATTGACACGGAAAGGGCCGTGTCGTATACAAAGTCCTACAGGGAGCTGGAGGCTTATGATCCCTGTATCAAAAGAGCCCAAGCCCTATACGACTATATGCGGTCCAAAACAGTAAAAATATACGAAGACGAGCTTATCGTAGGCACCTATGGAAAGCAGCCGAGGGCGGCGATAATTTCGCCTGAAATATGTATGTCCTGGGTTGTGGACGAGCTGGAAACCATGGAAACAAGAGAGCAGGATCCATATGTAATAAAAGAGGAGGACAAGGAAATCCTGAGGAGCATTGCCCCTTACTGGAAGGGGCGCACCATGGAGGACTATTATATAGCCAATCTTACTCCCGGCGCTAAAAAAGTCGCTTTTAACACCAACGTGGTGTTCGGAGAAAACAAGTCACAGGCAGGAGGAGGGGAGTTCGCCGCCGGATACAGAAATATAGTCTTTAAAAAGGGCTTTAAGGGCATAAGGGATGAAGCTGAGGAAAAGCTGAATGCTCTGGACCCGGAGGATATATCCACCTTTGATAAAAGACAGTTTTACCGGTCCGTAATAATCATATGTGACGCGGCGAAGCTCCAGTCTGAGAGATATGCGGCGGAAGCGCGAAAGGAAGCTGAA
Source organism: Candidatus Allocopromorpha excrementigallinarum (assembly GCA_018714925.1). GTDB lineage: Bacteria > Bacillota > Clostridia > Peptostreptococcales > Anaerovoracaceae > Lentihominibacter > Lentihominibacter excrementigallinarum. Next base: position 13,809 of record DVMP01000131.1, on the reverse strand, counting down.
AAGACCGGTGATGAGAATCGCCGAAAGGAGCTGCTGGCCATTGCCGAGGCCTGTGACAGAGTGCCGTGGGAGACTCCGAGAAATCTTATGGAAGCGTTCCAGGCAATATGGTTTACTCAGCTTATGATATGGTCTGAGGAAAACGCCACATCTTACTGCGTTGAGCGAATAGATCAGCTCCTTTACCCATTCTACAAGGCGGATAAGGAAGCGGGAGTGACGGATGATATACGCACTCAGGAGCTTTTCGACTGCTTCTGGCTTAAGATGGCTGAAATGATATACACCATATCCGATGCTTCGGCCAAGTTCTTTTCCGGATATCAGCCTTACCACGGAATATCCCTGGGAGGCTGTAAGGAGGACGGATCCGACGCTGTAAACGAGCTTTCATATATGGCCTTAAAGGCAACGGCCGATACTCAGATGCACGCGCCTACTCTGAATGTAAGAGTGGGGAAAAACACCTGTGATGAGTTTATGATGGCTGTAGCTGATCTGGTTGAGCTGGGTACAGGACAGCCGGCTATATTTTTCGATGAGACGGCCTTTAAAATCCTTGAGAGAAACGGCGTAGAAAAGAAGGACCTGTGGAACTGGTGTGTCGCCGGCTGTGTGGAGCCGCAGATCCCCGGTAAAACGTGTCTGTGGGATGAAGGAGCCAGAATAAATTACGCCACCGCTGTGGAATGGACTCTTTATAACGGCCTCAGCAAGATTCTCGGAAAGGAAATCGGCCTTAAAACAGGTGATCCCAGGAATTTCAAAACATATGAGGAGTTTGAGGATGCCTGCATAAAGCAGATGGGTCATATGATAAAGGCTGCCTGCCAGAGCACTCAGGTCTGCGAAAGAGCTCACGCCTTGAGAATGCCTACGCCTGTAAGATCGGCCATGTGCGAAGGCTGCGTTGAAGAGGGAAGAGACGCCATGTGGGGCGGCGGTATATATAACTTCGGCCCGGGTGTGGAAACCACCGGCATAACCGATCTGGCCGACTCTCTGGCTGCCGTTAAGAAGCTGGTGTATGAGGATAAAGCCATAACCATGGACAGACTTATAGAAGTTCTTGACGCGGATTATGAGGGATATGAGGATGTAAGGCAGATGATGATAAACAGAGCCCCTAAATACGGCAATGATGACGATTATGTAGACTCCATAGCCACCAAGTTCCTGACAATATCCTGTGAGATGTGCGAGTCCTACGACAGTATTACAGGATCCCACTATCTGTGCGGAGCCGTGCCTGCCGTATCCAATGTACCGTGCGGAGCCTCTACATGGGCGCTTCCTTCGGGAAGAAAAAGCGGTCTGCCTCTGTCGGACGGTATCTCTCCTTATCCGGGATATGATAAGCAGGGGCCGAGCTCCGTAATAAAGACCATAGGAAAGCTGGACCATGTTATGAACGGAGTGGGAACCCTTCTCAATATGAAGCTGAGTCCCGAAATTCTGAAAACGGAAAATGACAAGCGCAACTTCGTGAATCTTCTGAGAGCCGAGGGAGAGCTGGGAGGATACCATATACAGTTTAACGTGGTAAGCACCGAGACACTCAGGGACGCTCAGAAGCATCCTGAGAATTACGGAGACCTTCTTGTAAGAATCGCCGGCTACAGCGCATTTTTCGTTGAGCTGGCTCCCAAGGCTCAGGAAGCCATAATAGGAAGAACCGAAAACAAGTCCTGGTAAAATACCGTCATCAATCACATGTAAAGCACAGCGCCCCAAAAGAGAAACCGCAGGTCTCTTTTGGGGACTTTTCTTTTTTTGCGGAAGATTGCGGAAAAAATAACAAAGCCTGTTGACAAAAAAGCAAAAATAATATATATTACTTAATGTAAGGGTTAAATAAAGTAATATGTAATTTTTCCCACAGAGAAATCACTTTAATCAGGAGGTGCAAGAGATGAGCTGTGCGACATGCGGAGAGAAAAAATCAAGATTATACGCTAACGCCAATACAGAAAAAATCAAACCGAGAGGCTGTAATGACAGAGTTAAGAGGCTGAGGCTTCAGTTCTTCAAAAATATCCCTACCTTTACAACGGAAAGGGCGGCGCTGATTACAAAGGTATTTAAGGAAACCGAGGGCCAGCCGTGGATACTTCGAAGGGCTAAATTTTTCGCGGAATACTGCGCCACAAAGCCTATTGTAATACAGCCCGACGAGCTTATAATAGGCAACAATTCCCCTATGAACCGCGGAGTTAACGGCTATCCTGAAACCAACTATGAGTGGGAAAATGATCTGGACACCTTTGAGACAAGGGAGATAGATCCTCTTAAGACAACGCCGGAGGTAATCAGGGAATACAAGGAGGAGATCCTCCCTTACTGGCACGGAAGATCACTCAGGGCTCACTGCCAGGGCCATATGCCTGAGTGGGTAAGAGAGCTGGCCACAGGCTCAGACCTTATTGACGCGGAAATCAAGCAGTCCTACGGATGGGGACACGCTCATCCGGGCTACGGCACCATCTGGGTTCGCGACGGATTTAAGGGAATTAAGGAAAGAGCCCTGGCGCAGATGGAAAAAATAGATTACGAAAAGCCGGGAGACATGAAGCATATGGAGCTTCTTCAGGCGGCTGTAATATGCTGCGACGCCATGAAGGTCTTTGGAGAAAGACACGCGGCTGAATGCCGAAGACTGGCTGAAATCGAAGAAAACCCGGAAAGAAAGGCTGAACTTTACAAAATGGCCGAGGTGTGCGACCGTGTTCCTTGGGAAAAGCCTAGAACCTTCCACGAGGCTCTTCAGGGAATTTTCTTCTGCCAGGTAGGCTCCATTATGGAGCAGAGCGGAGCGGCCTGCGGCGTGGGAAGACTGGACCAGTATCTTTATCCTTTCTACCTTCAGGACATTGCTTCGGGTGCCGAGACAAAGGAGTCGGTTCTTGAAAAGATAGAGTGCTTCTTCATAAAGGAAGGAGAGAACATTCAGCTTAACGATAACGGAACTGCTGAATTCTTCGGCGGATACACCTATTTTATGGCCCTTAACATCGGCGGAGTAACTCCTGACGGCAAGGATGCTGTCAACGATCTTACATATATGATGCTGGAGGCGGAAAACGATATAAGGCTTCAGAACCCTAACCTGGTGGCCCGTATGAACAGAAGAAACCCCGACAAGTATTACGAAAAGGTTGCCGAAATGGTTCGAGAGGGCACGGGATTCCCTCAGGTGCATAATGATGACGTGGGCATCGCTCAGATGCTGCTCTGCGGCACTACCCTTGAGGAAGCCAGAGATTATGAGGTAGAAGGCTGTACCGAATCCCTCATAAACGGCAAAATGTGGAAGTACAGCGACGCGGGACAGGTAAACATGCCTGCCGCCATAGAGCTGGTGCTTAACAGAGGCTACTGCACCTATGCCCAGAACGCGGGAAAGAAGAGAGGTATCGACACGGGGGCTCTTGAAGACCTGAAGACCTATGAGGATTTTGAAAAGGCGGTATTCGCCCAGCTCCACTATCTCATATACGTGCTTCTCATAGCCAACAGATACGCTCAGAGAGCCCATGAGGAGGTACAGGGATATCCTTATACCAACTGCCTCTATGAAGGACCTTTTGAAAAGGGTAAAGAATACGCGGCGGGAGGAGCCAAATACGCTACTGGATTTTCACCTTCCTGCGTGGGACTGGCGGATATAGCCAATTCTCTGGCGGCGGTTAAGATGATGGTTTACGACGAAAAGAGAATGACCCTTGAGGAAATGGCCGAGCTTTGCAGAACCAACTTTGAAGGCAAGGAGGACGTACGCCTGATGCTGGTCAACAAGGTGCCTAAATACGGAAACGACGATCCTTACGTTGATGAGCTGGCCAAGCACGTAGCCGATTTCCTTGTTGAGGACATTGAAACTCACTACGATATATACGGAAACAAGTGTCAGAGCTCCATGTACCCTGTAGCGGCCAATACTCCTTTAGGCAAAGCTATAGGAGCTCTCCCGTCGGGAAGAAAGGCCGGAGTTCCTCTGGCAGACGGTATATCCCCGTCTCAGGGAACCGATAAATCTCCTACAGAGGTAATCAAGTCGGTAACGGCCTACAATCATACGAAACATCTCAACGGAAACCTGCTGAATATGAAGTTCAGTCCTTCGACAATGGCGGGAGACCTTGGAATAAAACGATGGGTATCGCTGCTGAAAACCTTCTTTGATATGGGAGGCTGGCATCTTCAGTGCAACGTTATAAGCGACGAGACCTTAAAGGACGCCCAGAAGAATCCGGACGAATACCCTGATCTCATGGTAAGGGTAGCGGGCTACAGCGCCTACTGGAACGCTCTGTGCACTGAAACTCAGAATGAAATTATCAGCCGCCACGCCCATAACTTTTAAGAATTAGGGCAGACGGAAAACTGAATAAAACAGTACTCTTTTCAAAACTGTTTTAATGATATTGTTTAGGCGGAAAGCGGGAATTTTCACTCCTGCTTTTTGCCTTTATTTTATGTCACAACTCTTGACAGACAAGAGGGAAAGTGGTATTCTTAACTTAAGAAAAGACTTTAAAAAAGTAACTTATCAAACCAGGGAAAGGAGAACGAATATGAATAAAAACTTTGCGGCGCCTGAAGTGAGCAGAGCGGGCTGGAAGCTGGGAGCCACTGAGCGTATAAATAAGCTGAGAGACGATTATTTTGCCAACGGCCCTGAAGTGGACACGGAAAGAGCTGTTTCCTATACGAAGACGTACAAGGAGACGGAAGGCATGAACATTTCAGTGAGAAGGGCAAAGGCTCTCTACGACTATTTTTCCCAAAAGACCATAGATATAGAGCCGGGACAGCTTCTGGCGGGAACCTACGGAAAGAAGCCGAGAGCGGCGGTAGTAAATCCCGACGTTTCGTGGAAATGGGTAAGAGACGAGCTTGACACCATGTCGACACGCCCTCAGGATCCTTACTATATGTCAAAGGAGGATAAGAAAATCCTCAGGGAAGAGGTTTTCCCTTACTGGGAGGGCAAGTCGGCTCAGGACTGCTTTTACGCCAATATAGACAAAAAGGATACAAAGCTTCTGACGGAGACCTCAATAATTTCCGCCGTACATTCGGAGACAGGAGTGGGAGAGTGCGTTCCCGACTACGGTCACTACCTCTTTGTAAAGGGCTTTAAGGGAATACAGGAGGAGGCTGAGGAAAAGCTGAAAAACCTGGACAGATACGACGGTGAATCCTATTCAAAGCAGAAATTCTACGAGGCTGTTATTATCGCCTGCAAGGCCGCCAAGGTGCAGAGCGACAGATATGCCGCCAGAGCGCTGGAGCTGGCCTCCCTGGAGAAGGATCCTCAAAGAAAAAAGGAGCTTGAGGATATTGCCTCCATGTGTATGAGGGTTCCTTACGAGCCTCCGAGAACATTTGCCGAAGCCGTACAGTTTGTGTGGCTGTCAATGGTTCTTCTGTGGACAGAGGAAAACGGAACAGCCATATGCATAGACAGACCGGATCAGTACCTCTATCCTTTCTATAAGAAGGATAAGGAGGCGGGCCTCATTGACGATTTAAAGGCTCTTGAATATATAGAGTGTCTCTGGATTAAAATGGCTCAGATAGTTTATTTCATATCAGACGATTCCTCCAGATACTACGCGGGATACCAGACCTTCCACGGCCTTACTCTTTCAGGCTGCGACGAGGAGGGCAATGATGTGACCAACGAGCTGTCCTATCTTATGATACAGGCGACCATGGATCTTCAGATGCATTCGCCTACCACCAATGTAAGGATTACCGACAGCTGCCCGGAAAGCTTCAGAGAAAAGGTTCTGGATCTTGTAAAGCTGGGAACGGGACAGCCGGCCATATACTTTGACGACACTGCCTTCGGTATAATGAGACGGCTGGGATGCTCCGAGGAGGATACAAAGGACTGGTGCATAGGAGGCTGCGTTGAGCCTCATATTCCGGGGAAGACCCACAGATGGAACGAAGGCGGAAGATACAGCTACGCCAATGCTGTGGAATGGGCCCTTTTTGACGGCTACAGCAAGATTCACGACGAGTACTTCGGCCTGAGAACGGGAGATCCTTCAAGGTACGAGACCTTCGATGAGTTTAAGGATGTCGTAAAGGAGCAGCTTAAGTTCCTTATAAGCAAGGTGACCAGTCTCATACTTATAACGGAAAAAATACATATGGACAGACTGCCGAAGCTGATACAGTCCATAATGACCATAGGCTGTATTGAAAGCGGCAGGGATTCCATGCACGGCGGAGCCGTATATAATTTCGGACCGGGCCTTGAGACCACGGGCATAGCCGATCTGGCCGACTCTCTGGCAGCGGTGAAGAAATTTGTCTACGATGAGAAAAAGCTTACCATGAAGGAGCTGGTTGAGGCCCTTTCCGAAAACTTTGAGGGCAGGGAAAACATCAGGCAGATGCTTCTCAAAGAGGGTCCTAAGTATGGAAACGACGACGATGAGGTTGACTCCATACTCAAGGAGTTTGTCGAGTTTGCCGCGGAAGAGACGGCGAAGCACAAGAACAACATAGGAGCTTCCTTCTGTACGGGAGCGGTTCCTGTAACAGCCAATGTTCCCCACGGCAAGTCCACATGGGCCCTGCCTTCGGGAAGAAAGGCCGGAGAGCCTCTGGCTGACGGAGCCTCCCCTGCCAACGGCTGCGACGTAAACGGACCTACAGCCGTAATAAAATCAGTATGCAAGCCGGATCACACCATGAGCAGCTGCGGAACTCTCCTCAATGTAAAGCTGGCTCCGGAGCTTCTCGAATCCGAAAGAGACAGAAGCAATTTCGAGAGCCTGCTGGATGCGGAAAAGGCCCTGGGAGGATATCACGTACAGTTTAACGTAGTAAACAACGACACACTCAGAGCTGCTCAGGAGAATCCGGAAAAATACACCAACCTTCTTGTGAGAGTTGCAGGCTACAGCGCCTTCTTTATAGATCTTCACAAGGACACTCAGGACGCCATAATAGGAAGGACGGAAAACAGATCATGGTAGCTTCAGCCGAGAGGCCTCTGATATTCGATATACAGAAATTCAGCGTACACGACGGCCCGGGAATAAGGACGGTAGTGTTTTTTAAGGGCTGTCCCTTAAGGTGCCGCTGGTGCGCCAACCCGGAATCCCATAAGTACACTCCGGAGCTGATGTTTTACCCTGACAAATGTATAGGCTGCGGAGTCTGTATTAAGGCATGTCCTAATGGATGTATAGGCGTGGACCATAAAACAGGCATGTTCTTTGACCGTGACAGGTGTACGGACTGCTGCGTATGTACAGAGGAATGCTACTCCGGCGCCAGGAGAAAATCGGGAGATGAAATGTCCCTTGATGACATAAAAAAGGAAGTTGATAAGGACATGGTGTTTTACGAGACCTCCGGCGGAGGCATAACCTTTTCGGGAGGAGAAGCCATGTGCTTTCCGGAAACCGTCAGAGAGCTGGCGGAGTACTATAAGGGGAAAAAGGTCACCACGGCCCTGGAAACATGCGGCTATGTGCCGTGGGAAAGCTACGAAATGGTTATTCCCTATATGGATCTGGTAATGTTCGATCTTAAGGTTATGGATGACGCAAAGCACAGAGAATATACGGGAGGCTCCAACAGGCTCATACTGGATAACATTAAAAAGCTGTATAAAAGAGTGAATACAGTGGTGAGAATTCCCATTATACCCGGGGTAAACGATTCGGAGAAGGATATAGATGAATTCGGCCGGTTTGTCAGTACTATGAAGGATGGGATAAACACAGTGCACATACTTCCTTATCATGATCTGGGGCTGAGCAAATATAACGCTCTGGGAAGAGAATACCTTATGGAAGACACAAAGGCGCCTTCCGACGAGAGGATGGCTGAAATAAAGAAACACCTTGAGGGGTTTGGATTTAACGTAGTTACAGGCGGTTGATTCTATTAATAGAGAAAGGAAAAGAAGGATGAACAGAAAAGTAAAGGTTGTTCAGTTTGGATGCGGCAGAATGGGAAGCATCTGCATGAAGTACGCTTTAGATAAGGGCGCTGAGATAATAGGTGCCTTTGATATGAACCCTGAGGTAACAGGAAAGGATATAAGCGTAAGAACGGGAGGCCCTGAAACAGGAGTAAAAATAAGCGATTCCAAGGAGTTCGCTCAAAAGCTCCCTCAGCTGAAGCCTGATATTGTGGTGGTTACCACCCAGAGCCTTGTTAAGGACGTATATCCGATTCTTAAAATATGCGCCGAAAACGGCATAAACGCCATTACAAGCTGTGAGGAGGCCATATGGCCGTACAATTCGGCGGTAAAGCTGACAAAGGAGCTGGATGACATCGCCCGAAAAAACAACTGTACTCTCGCGGGCTCGGGAGCCCAGGAAATGCAGTGGGGATCAATGATAAACAATCTGGCGGGATCTCTCAACAAGGTGGTTAAAATCACAGGTGAGACTCAGAACAACGTAGATGATTACGGTATTGCCTTTGCCAACTCCTTTGGAGCGGGAATGGAAATGGATGAATTCAATGAAAAGCTGGCTTCCCAGTACAATTTAAGCGAGGAAGAGGTGAACGCGCAGATAGAGGCCGGAGAGTTTATTCCGGGATTCATGTGGAATTCCAACACATGGCTGGCGGAGCGTCTGGGCATGACCGTAACGAGACAGACTCAGAAGCTCATTCCTCATCCGGCTGAAAAGGATACGCCGTCCTCCACTCTGGGAAGAGTTATTCCAAAGGGACAGCTTAAGGGAGCTTCCCAGGTGGTTCGCACCGAAACCCAGGAGGGCGTGGTAATAGAAAGCGCGGTCAAAGCGGTAGTGTACGGACCTGAGGATTTTGAATACGACGACTGGGTTCTCTACGGGGAAAACGAAAAGCTGGTGGTAAAGCTTCCTGAACCGCCTACGGTTGAAATGACCTGCGCCACTCTGGTTAACAGAATACCCGATGTTATAAACGCAGAGGCGGGATATGTGCCTACCAGCAGAATGCCTAACTGCACATATCTGATAAAGTCCATGGAAGAATACGTGAACCTTTAGTCTGCGCGAAAAGGCTGTACAGACTGAGGAAGGAAAGAACGGGAGGTATTGACAATGAAAGAGAAAAACACCTGCGGCTGCGCTCCTTCAGCGGAAGGAATAAGCAGACAGCCCTGGAAGCTGGGAGTCACGGAAAGAATCAACAGACTGAGAAATCAGTACTGGCTTTACAGCCCTACGGTAGATACGGAAAGAGCCGTAAGCTACACGAAATCATATAAGGCCAATGAGGCAAAGGACGCCTGTGTCAGGAGAGCCAGGGCTCTTAAGGACTATATGTCGGAAAGAACCATAGCCATACAGCCTGACGAGCTTATTGTGGGCACCTACGGCAAACAGCCGAGGGCGGTGGTGGTATGCCCTGAGGTGGTGCTCAGCTGGTGGATGGATGAGCTGGACACCATGTCCACAAGGCCTCAGGATCCGTATCAGATATCGGAGGAGGATAAGGCCATCCTCAGAGATGAGATTTTTCCTTACTGGAACGGAAGGACCATGGAGGATTACTACGTGTCAAATCTCGACGAGGATATAAAGAGCGTAGCCTACAATACGGGAATCGTTTTCGGTGAAAACAAGTCCCAGGCGGGAGCCGGCGAGTTTTCGGCGGGATTCGGAGACATTGTGCTGAAAAAAGGCTTTAAAGCCATCGGAGAGGAAGCCCGGGAAAAGCTGGCAGCCCTGGATATAGAGGATCCTGATCATTTCGACGCTCAGATGTTTTATGAATCCGTTATCACAGCCAGCGAAGCCGTAAAAATACTGGCGTACAGATATTCCGAAAAAGCGGCGGAAATGGCGGCGGAGGAGAAAAATCCTCAGAGAAGGGCGGAGCTTGAAAATATAGCCGGCGTATGCGCCAGAGTGCCTTATGAAACTCCGAGAACGCTGCAGGAGGCCATACAGGCTGTGTGGTTCACCCAGATAATGCTGTACACAGAGGAAAATACGGCTGCCTACACCATAGACAGAGTGGATCAGTATCTTTATCCTTTTTACAAGGCTGATGTGGAAGCCGGGCGCATCACGGAAAAAGACGCCCAGGAGCTTCTGGAGTGTCTCTGGATAAAAATGGCTGAAATCATTTACGCTATATCCGAGGCTTCATCGGTATATTATTCGGGGTATCAGCCTTTCCACGGTCTGACGGTAGGCGGAATAAAGGAGGACGGCGAGACTGCCGTAAACGATATTTCCTATATGGCTCTCCAGGCGACTATGGATACGAGAATGCACATTCCTACCATTAATGTAAGAGTCAGCGACAACACTCCTGAGGAATTTCTCATGAAGATATGCGACCTGGTGGAGATAGGCACGGGACAGCCGGCTCTTTACTTTGATAACGTGGCCATGAAGCTTCTTAAGAGAAACGGAGTTGAGGATGAAGATCTCTGGAACTGGTGTGTGGCAGGCTGTGTAGAGCCTCAGATACCGGGCAAGACGTCTCTCTGGGCGGAAGGCGGAAGATACAGCTACGCTACGGCGGTTGAATGGGCTCTTTACGACGGATACAGCAAAATACTGGGAAGACAGATAGGTCTCAAGACAGGAGATCCAAGGAGCTTTAAAACCTATGAGGAATTTGAAGAGGCTGTAAGCAAACAGCTGGCCTTTATGATCAGAATGGCGTGTCTCAACTGCCAGCTTATAGAGAGAGCTCATAAGCTGAGACTGCCTAAGCCGTTCAGATCCCTGTGCGTGGACGGCTGCATAGAATCGGGAAAGGATATAATAGACGGCGGTGTAAAATACAATATAGGGCCGGGACTGGAATCCACGGGAGTTGCCGATCTGGCCGATTCCATGGCTGCGGTGAAGAAGTTTGTCTATGACGAAAAGGAGTTTGACATGGGGACTCTCATAGACATGCTGGATGCTGATTTTGAAGGCCATGAGGACTTCAGACAGAAGCTGATAAACGACGCTCCAAAGTACGGCAACGACGATGATTACGTGGACAGCATCGCCCGTAAATTCGTGGGACTCTCATGCGACTACTGCGAGCAGTACAAAGGAATGAACGGCTCCAGATTTATGAACGGAGTTGTGCCGGTTATAGCCAATCTTCCTCACGGACTCACCACATGGGCCCTGCCTTCGGGAAGAAAGGCCACAGTGCCGCTGGCCGACGGCATCTCTCCGTATGTGGGATATGACAAAAACGGCCCGAGCTCTGTAATCAAGTCTGTATGCAAGGTGGATCATATTAAGAACGGCATAGGAACCCTCCTTAACATAAAGCTCAGCCCGTCTCTTATAAAGTCAGAGGCTGACAAGAAAAATCTCATAGCCCTTCTCAAGGCTGAAGGAAAAATGGGAGGCTATCACGTTCAGTTTAATGTGGTAAGCACGGAGACATTAAGAGAAGCTCAGAAAAACCCTGAGAATTATACGGATCTTCTCGTGAGAATAGCAGGCTACAGCGCTTATTTCGTAGAGCTGAGAAAGGATGCTCAGGAATCAATAATCGCCAGAACGGAAAACAAGAGCTGGTAAAAAACATAAAAAAGACTTGCTCCATTGAAGTCATGTGAGCAAGTCTTTTTGACACCTAAAAACCCGCGGCGCTGCCGCGGGTTTATTATTGCTACAGCTCCTGGCCCACCAGCTTAAGTCCGGAATTGGTGGATTCCAGGGCAAGGCCTGTAAGGCCCTTTATGAAATAATCCTCAAAATCAGGTATTATTTTGATTTCAGGCATAAACACGGTAGGTACGATATCATTGCATTTTTCGTATATCTGGTCGTACATGTCAGCCGAAACGGCGGATCCGTATATGGCGATCTGAGTGGGATTTATAACGGAGATAATAGCCGTAAGGGCGGTAACCATGGAATTAAGAAGAAATCTTCTGTCTGGAATTCTTGAAAGAGCTTCTTCTCTCGATATGCCGCCGGCTATGAAGCTGACCTCTCCGGCCAGATGCTTGTCTCCCTTTGTGAGCTGTCCGTTGACTATAATTCCGGCTCCCAGATGGAGATCCTTGGGGGCAAGGAGAACGGCTATGCTTTTTCCCTGCAGATGAGGATTGGAGTTGTAGTATCCGTAGGCGGCAACCTGAGTAATACCGTCCACGTTTACGGTTATGCCGTAACGGCCGGGAAGGTCGCGTTCAAGAGGCGCGCCCTGAAGCTCCTTTATGTCGCAGAAGCGGACTATTCCGTCATAGCTTTCTCCCGGTATGGATATGACGACGGATTTCAGATTGGCGTATTTTGAGGCTATTTCCTTTATAATGCCGTCAACTGTGGAAAAATCTATGGAGTCGTACTCGGCCCGGTCCTCCTCTATTACCTCTCCAAAGGCGTCGGCTACTATGTACTGGAGAGACTTTACAGAAAGATCGTATGAAATGGCTATTCCCGCCACCTGTATGAAATCCTTGTTGTACCTGAATCTCCTGGCAGGGCGGCCGCCGTTGGATTCCTCCATTTTGTCGGGAAGAAGCTCTCCCGAGGCCAGCATTTCATTGAGAATTGTGCCGCTTGTTACAACACTGAGCCCCGTATCGGAGGCCACCTCCGCTCTCGTGGCTGTTTTTCTGCGACGCAGAACCGATCTCACAAGCTCTACGTTTGTCTGTTTTACCAAAACTGTATTGTTTATAATAGGCTTTCCCTCTGCCATTTGATCCTCCTTATTCCATTACCAGCTTGACCTTCGGATTCAGACAGTCTATGGCGATCTGAATGGTTCCCCTTATGTATTCGTCGCTGTAATCGTTGAGCAGAACAAGCTCAGGCATGTACAGCGGGTCGAAAAGCTCTTCGCAGCAGCGCTGAATTTCGCCGAAAAGCTCTTTGGAGAAATCCGTTCCCATAAAAACCATGGTGGAAGGATTTATGGTGGATACAATGGCGGCTACGGTAAACATGGTGTCGCGCAGCGCCTTGGAAAAGGACTGGGCTTCCGGAAAAAACTCATTGAGAAATCTGCCGGCGAGAAATCCTATTTCACCGCCGATATTGTAATAGCCGTTATAGATCTGATCGTTTATAACAAAGCCCGCGCCCACCGGCGGCACCTGCGGGCAGAGAACAGCCGCGCTTATGGTCCCCTTAAGCTCAGGGTGCTTTTTGTGATAGCCGTAAATACTCAGCGCGGGGCTTCTGTCGGCGGCTATTTTTATATTGACGTCGGGAGTCTTGAGAAGCTCATATATATTGGCCCCGTTAAGCTCTGAGATATCGCTGTTGATAATTTCGCCGTCCTTGTTTATTATGGCGGGAACGCCGAAGCCTATGGCTCTGATGCTGGGATATTTTAAGGTCAGCTCGGATATAAGGCTGCTTATAGCGGAGGAGGTTATTTCCTCGTGTCTTTTAAAGTTTTTCTCAATGATATCTCCGTAAAGGTCCGCCACGGCGTACTGAAGAAGTCTGACGGACTGCTCCTCATGGATGGTTACAGCCGCGGCCAGAGAGAAGTTTTTATTGTAGGTATACTGCTTGGCAGGACGTCCCGAGCTGTTGCTTTCAAAGCCTCCGTCAAGAATTTCACCTGATTCCAGAAGTCTTTTCAGTATATTTCCGCAGGTGGCGACGCTTAAGCCTGTATTTTTTGATATTTCAGCGCAGGTGGCTGTATGAAATTTTTTGAGAGTCGATATAACCAGATTTGTGTTTGATTCTTTAACTCTTAATTTATTATTTATTAAAAGCTCGTCTTTCATGGGTTTAAAATTCCTTTATCTGTATTTTATTCATATGGCAATAAAGCGCTTTCCTCTGAAGACGCAGGGGAAAATGGCTTTATCTATAATTATAGTGATTATCATAACCA
>DVMP01000130.1 GCA_018714925.1 Candidatus Allocopromorpha excrementigallinarum | reverse complement strand
CTCGTATCAATTTACATCTTCTGTTCTTCAAGCTGTTTTTTCGCCTTTTCAACTGTCTCGGGATTTTCGAATATGTCTATGGCCATGGCCGCAAAGCTTTTTATCATCTGATGCATTTTTTTGTATGCCTGCTCCGAATTGGCGTATTTCAGAGCCTCCGTATTATGAACCTTAAAGAGCAGCCCGTCGTCAAGGGCTATTTCTGCATAGAGTGTGGGAACATAGTTGCTCACGTTTCCTATATCCGTAGATCCCGGGCTTGCTTCCCAGCTTCTGTATACCTGATCGAATCCGTTGCGCTTCATATTTTCGGCAGCCAGCTCCCCTAAAACGGGGATAGTCACTATGTCGTCAAAGGAAGGGTCCGGCCTTGATATTTCCAGCTTCGCTCCTGTCATCAGCTCCGCCCCTTTGGCACAGTTTACCACGCGCCGGGTAATTGTATTCACATATGCCCTTTTCTTTCCTCTGACATAAAATTCACACTCAGCCCTTTCCGGAATTATATTCACCGCCTGACCGCCGTCAGTTACTATTCCGTGTATTCTTATGTCTGAAGCCACCTGCTGCCTCATTGCGTCTATCCCCGCAAAGGTAAGACGCACCGCGTCAAGGGCGTTTATCCCCTCGTGAGGATACTGAGCCGCGTGAGCGGCCTTGCCTGAAAAGGTGAACCTCAGGGAATCCATGGCCAGAGCAGGCGCCATTATGTCGGTGCGTTCCTCCAGATGAGCCTCTATGACTATATCAATATCATCAAAAAGCCCTTCCTCCAGCATTGTGATCTTGCCTCCGTAGGTCTCCTCCGCCGGAGTGCCTATCATCACTATGGTACCGTTGATTTCCTCTGCCATCCTTCCTATTACCACAGCAGTTCCCGCGGCCACCGCCGATATCCAGTTGTGTCCGCAGGCATGGGCAGGCGCTCCGTCAGGGCCGAATCCCGGCAGGGCGTCATACTCGGCCAGAACGGCTACCTTAGGCCCTTCTCCATGACCTTTCTCCGCTCTGAAGGCAGTTTTTTCACTCCCGTAAGGAAAAATCACATTAAAGCCCTCTTCCTTCATTAAATTTACCAGGAATTCCGCGCTCTCAGTCTCTTCGCCTCCCAGCTCCGGATGGTTAAAAATATAGTCGCTTACATTCTCAAACTCTTTAGCGAGTTTTTCTTCTATCTTTACCGCTAAAGCCTTCTTTTCTTCTTTATCCATAGTCACCTCCATAAAAGCATTTTGCCTTTACTAAAAGCAAAACCCGTGCCATTCCTTTCAGCTCTTCTTCTCACCCTTATATTTTGTTGAAATTTCAACGACTTCATGTTGTCAAAAATAAAAAAGCTCCCCGAAGTAAGTTTTTATAGACTTATTTCAGGGAGTTTTTATGAACTTAAGTTTAAATTAACTCAGTTTTGAGAAACTCATTTCCCCACGGCATTATTCCGCAATATACTGTTATGCTCCTTTTTTACTCTCTCTAAGAGCTCCCGGTTATTGAACAATTCCATGAGAGCCTTCGCCATTATTCTTGACACCTGTATCAGCTTCTTCCATGCAAACTCCGAATTTACATATTCAAGAGCGCTTTCATCATGGACTCTGAAGCGCCCGTCGGCTTCCACGTCAAATTCCATATATAAAGTCGGACAGACATGGCTGACATTGCCGATATCCGATGAAGACATCCCGCCTGTTACCTCCGACTCGTCAGACAGCTCAATTCCTTCACCTTCAATATATTCCAATGCCATTTTATCCAGAGCGGGGGTGTTCAGTATATTGTCGCATGAATTTTCAAAGTAGGATGTGTTCACCTCCGTGCCTGCCATCAGCGCGGCCCCTTCGGCGCATCTGATGATTCTTGGTCGTATTTCTTCAAGGTACTTTCTGCTGTTGGCCCTTATGTAAAATTCACACGCCGCGGAGCCGGGTATGGTGCTTGGAGACTCTCCGCCTTCGCATACTATCCCGTTTATCTTAACGTCAGGATTCAGATATTGACGGAGAGCATTTATCCCCATAAACATAAACTGTACTGAATCCAGAGCGTTGATCCCCTGGTCCGGAGAGGCGGCGGCATGGCTTGCCCTTCCCCTGAACTCAAACCTCATGGCGTCCAAAGCCATCAGTCTGCTCCGTATCGTAGTATACTGCTCCAAATGCGACTGCAGCACAACATCCACATCGTCAAAAGCTCCCGCTTTTATCATTTCAGCCTTGCAGCCGCGGTTTTCCATGGCCGGCGTCCCTATTATCCTCAGCCTCCCCTTAAAATCATCCCTTAAGGAATTGATTATCATCGCGGTTCCCATACCCACCGCGGATATCCAGTTGTGTCCGCAGGCATGGGCCGGCGTTCCGTCAGGGCCGAACCCCGGAAGCGCGTCGTACTCCACTATAACTCCCAGTGTGGCCCCTTCTCCGTTATTTAATTCCGCCATAAACGAGGTTTCCAGATCGCAGTAATTATCTGTTACGTCAAAGCCCATATCTTCAGCAATGTCAGCTAAATACCTGCAGGATACATGCTCCTCCCCTCCCAGCTCGGGATTTTTAAAGATAAAATCACTGATCCTCTTCATGTCATCTATATATTCCTTTGAAAGCCTGTCTATCCTTTCGCCTGTTTTTTTATTTATCATTTACGCGTCCTCCGTATTGTAAATATATCATACATAGGGTTTCCTTGTACATCAAAAAAAAGATGACTGGTGATATTAAATGGTCTATAATAAATACATAAAATCTGTTTTGAAAAGTGAGTCGCCGCAATATGAACTTTGATGATATATTAAACAGCCTTACAGAAGGAATCTTAATAACGGACACAAAAGGAAATATACTCTTCTGCAATAAGCAGGCGTCAAAAAATTACAGGCTTCCCATAACCAAGCTTCTTCACCATAACGTTTGTGATCTTGCCGATAAGGGGATCATTGATCAGTCCTATAATGAGCTTTCCTCATCCACGGGAAAAACCGTGACCTATGAGCAGACAGTCAATTCCAAAAAGCATTTTATCTGCAAAACCATCCCTTATTTTGACGGCGACAATAAAATCAAATATATAATCGAGCAGACCTTCTCTTTAGATGAGCTCGCTTTTGATTCCAACAATAAAATTTCCAGAGCCTCGGCGCCCTCCTCATCGGGAGAAAAAAAGCCGCAGGCAGATGAAATCCCCCTTCTCCCCTTTAAAAGCAGCGCCATGGCGCAGGTATACCATCTGGCCGATAATATGGCTCCGAAAAATATAAACATCCTGATACTGGGCCCCTCCGGCACGGGAAAGTCAAAGCTGGCAAAACGCATACATGACAACAGCCAGAGAAAAGACGGGCCCTTTGTAACCATCAACTGCTCTACCATTCCGGAAAACCTGCTGGAGTCTGAGCTCTTCGGCTACACGAAGGGAGCCTTCAGCGGCGCCAGCAGCGAGGGGAAGCAGGGACTGGTGGAGCTTGCCGACGAGGGGACCATATTTCTTGATGAAATAGGAGAAATGCCTTTTAATATACAGTCCAAGCTTCTTCAGCTGGTTCAGGACAAAACCTATATCCCCGTAGGCGGCGTCCACCCCAGGAAGGTAGACGCGAGAATTATCGCCGCTACCAATAAGGATCTTTTTTCTCAGGTGAAAAACGGCCTTTTCAGAGAGGACCTGTACTACCGTCTGGCAGTTGTAACAATTGCCATCCCGCCATTGAAGGACCGTCCTGATGATGTGAAAAGACTTATAGATCATTTCACCCATGTATTTAATTACAAGCATAATACGGATATCGTTTTTAATAAATCAGCCACAGACGCTCTTTTGAAGTATTCATGGCCGGGAAATATAAGGGAGCTTGAGAATCTTATTGAGTTTCTCATACTAAACGCCGAGGATGAATACATAACGCCTCATATGCTTCCCGCCAACATAGCAGGCAGGGCAGCCGAAATTCCGGCAGAGCTTTATACTGAGACCATCTCTGAAGATGCCTCTGGACAGTCCCGCGCCGACGGGGATGACAGTATTGAAAAATACGATAAATATGAATCCCTGGAGGATTTTATAGAAAGCTGTGAGTCAAAGCTCGTGACCGCTCTCTATCCTAAATATAACAGCTCCTACAAGCTGGCCGAAAAGCTCCGTGTTTCCCAGAGCAAAGCAAATAAAATGATAAGAAAATATGTTAAAGCAGACAGAACCATTTAAAAAGCGCCGCCGCTTCAGAAAGCTGAGCGGCGGCGCTTGATTAGGAATTTACATGAGTAAACCGGGCTTCATTATATTGGTTAGTTTTTACTAACTCTCTTTCCTATAATCTACCATTTAACAGAGCCCTTGTCAACATAAAACTATAAATTATTCTCCTGAATTTTAAAATATCCTCTGTCGTGAAAGCATACGGGACATATATCGGGAGCCGAAGTTCCCCTGTGGTGATGTCCGCAGTTGGAACAAACCCATACATGCTCCTCGTCTCTGGCAAATACCCTCCCCTCAATAATGTTCTCTCTGAATTTTAAATACCTTTCCTCATGGTATTTCTCTATGGCGGCCACGCCCTCCATCTGCTCAGCTATTTCAGAGAAGCCTTCGTCTCTGGCTACCTTAGCCATGTCGGCGTACATCTCGCTCCATTCATAATGCTCTCCCTCGGCAGCGTTAAGAAGATTCTCCTCTGTAGTTCCCACACCGGCAAAATGCTTATACCAGAGCTCCGCATGCTCCTTTTCATTGGCGGCCGTTTCCTCAAATATTCCGGCTATCTGCATATATCCTTCCGCTCTCGCCTTTGAAGCGAAGAAAGTATACTTGTTTCTGGCCTGAGATTCTCCCGCAAAGGCTATAAGCAGATTGTCGTAGGTTTTACTTCCTTTTAAGTCTTTCATGTATTCATCCTCCTTTATGTTTATTATTGACAAAAAAACAAGCGCTATGCCATTAGGCACGCGCTTTGGGTTTAATTCTTCATTTATTAATTCTTCACTGGCGCCGAATTACTCATCCATTCTCATAATATTTGCGCCGAGAGCTTTCAGCTTGTCGACGAAGCCCTCGTATCCTCTGTCTATGTGGTAGATCTGGGAAACCTCGGTGGTTCCCTCCGCCACAAGCCCCGCCAGCACCACTGCAGCGCCGGCCCTCAGATCCGTGGCCACCACCTGCGCCCCCTGAAGGGTCTTGTCCCCTGGTATTATGGCGCAGTTGCCGTTAGTCTTAATATTCGCTCCCATTCTGTTAAACTCGCCCACATGCATGAACCTGTTTTCAAATACTGTTTCGATTACCACGCTCGGACCCTTGGCAACAGTCAGGAGCGCCATAAACGGCGACTGAAGATCCGTGGGAAATCCCGGATAAGGCAGAGTCTTTATATCTGTAGAGACTATGGTTCTCTTGTCTCCTCTCACTCTCACACCCTCTTCAGTCATGGTTATTTCCGCGCCGCACTCTCTCAGCTTCGCTATAACCGCCTTGAGATGATCGGGAACTACGTTTTCAAGGAGAACGTTTCCCCTGGTTATGGCCGCAGCCACCATGAATGTACCCGTCTCTATTCTGTCGGGTATAACGTGATGGGTAACTCCCTTCAGCTTTTCAACGCCCTCTATCTTTATGGTGTCGGTACCGGCCCCTTTGATCCTGGCTCCCATTTTATTGAGAAAATTAGCCAGATCAACGATTTCAGGCTCCTGGGCGGCGTTTTCTATTACTGTCGTTCCCTCAGCCAGAGCGGCCGCCATCATAATAACCTCAGTAGCCCCTACGCTGGGAAAATCCAGATACACTGTATTTCCTCTGAGCTTTCCCGCCGTAGCGTCTATTATTCCTCTGGTAAGCTGGTGCTCGTCTATGGAAACTCCTATTGCCTTTAATCCCTTGAGATGCAGCTCCACAGGTCTCTTTCCTATGGCGCATCCGCCCGGAAGGTGTATGACAGCCCTTCCTGTTCTTATAAGCAGCGCTCCCAGAACGAGAACGGAAGCTCTCATCATTTTAACGAGATCAAAAGGAGCTTCAAAATGCAGACTGCCCTCTGAAACCACCGTTACCCTGTTATGGTCAAGATCGCTTTCCACCCTGGCGCCCAGGCTTTCAAGCAGCTGACACATTACTTCCACATCCCTTAAGGCGGGAACATCCTTTATTTCACATTTTTCTTCCGTAAGAAGCGCGGCCGCCATTATGGGAAGCACGGCGTTTTTCGACCCGCTTATCTTCACCTTCCCCTTGAGAGGCCCGCTCTTTTGTACCAAGAATTTTGCCAATTTACTCCTCCAGAACATTAATAACCTATCTACTTATTATACTTCCTTTATCCTGCCTTTTCAATCCTCAATATATTTAAAAAGCAG
>DVMP01000129.1 GCA_018714925.1 Candidatus Allocopromorpha excrementigallinarum | reverse complement strand
ACAGGCGGTGAAAGCATTGCTCTTGAAACAGAAAAGTTCATTGCTGTAGACGGTGTCGACGAGGCCGTGGAAATATTTGAAAGCCTTGAGGATGAAAAATTCGGGGATATAGAGTATATAGAGGCGGCGGCCTGTACAGGCGGCTGCTTTGGAGGATCTCTTACCGTTGAAAACAGCTACTCGGCAAAATCCAACATAAAGGTTATCGTAGATGAGGCAAAGGAAAAATACGGTTATGACATTATAAATATTCCTGAGAATTACAGGGAGCTGAAAAGAGATATGAAGCTGGAATACAATCCCGTTCTTCAGCTGGACAGCGATCTGGGCATAGCCATAAAAAAGATGGAGGAGATGGGAAGGATTCTGAGAAAGCTTCCCGGACTGGACTGCGGTGTCTGCGGAGCTCCCACCTGCAGAGCCTTTGCTGAAGACGTGGTTCGCGGTATTGCTCCTGAAGAATCGTGTGTAATAATGGAGCGTCCGGGGATAAAGTGAGGACCGTTATGAGAATTTTACGGGATGCCTTACGTAAAGGAAGACGCCCGCGGCGAGGGTTAAGGTCTCTGCGGCCATAAAGGACCACCATATACCCTCCATCCCCATAAAGCCGGACAAAATCCACATGAACGGAAGAAGCAGGACCAGCTGCCGCAGAAGATTTATAAGGAGGCTGAAACCGACTCTCTTGGTAGACTGCATAAAGGAGGCTATCATAGTGGAAACGGCGGCGAATACATAGCTTACGCACATTATTCTGAGAGCGGGAACGCCGAAGGACATCATTTCTTCGGAAGCGTTGAAAACAGTCAGTATATCGTCGGGAAAAATGAGAAGCAGTATCACAGCGGCTCCTGTGAGAATTACCGCCATTACGGTGCCCCATTTAAAAGAGTCATAGAGACGGGCTCTTTTTTTCGCGCCGAAATTATAGCTCATTACAGGTATGCAGCCCTGAACCAGACCGTTGAGTGTCATTATTACCACCTGCTGCAGCTTGAAATACGCTCCGAAAAAAGCCACCGCGGTGGTGGAATACATAACCAGGAATATATTGGTAAAGTAAGTCATGCAGGCGCCGAGAGCGTTCATGACGAAAGAAGGAAAGCCTATTACGAATATATCCCTGAAAATACGAAAATCTATTCTAAAGCCTTTTACCTTGATTTTTACCTTCTGCTTTCTGAATATGAGAACATAAAAGGCCAGAAGCATGGAAAAGGTATAACCGCATACAGTGGCTACGGCGGCGCCTTTTACTCCCATGGCGGGAAAGCCCAGCCAGCCGAAAATAAGTATGGGATCGAGGATGAAATTAAGAACAACCCCCGCTATCTGAAACCACATGGGAGCGATCATGTTCCCCGTACCCTGGAGTATTTTCTGGATACATATATGAACCATGTTGGACACCTCCATAAAGGCGCATATGTTCATATAATCCACAGCCATTTTGTAGATCTGCGGATCATGGGAAAAGAAGGCGAAAAAAGGTCTGATAACCAGAAGCATAATGGCGGTTACGAGGGCTCCGCAGAAGGCCGAAAGGATCAGCCCGTTGGAAACGGTATTGTCGGCGGCCTCCTGGTCTTTTCTGCCGAGATCAGCCGCGATGAGAACGTTTACTCCTACGCCGAGACCTATGGACATGGCTATCATAAGAGTTGTAAGAGGAAAGGCCAGAGACACGGCAGTCAGCGCGTCCTCGCTTATCCAGGATACGAACATACAGTCGACAAAATTATAGGTGTACTGCATGCACATGGATATGAGAGGAGGCACGGACATGGATATTATAAGGGGAACCATGGGCTTTGTTTCCATTTTGTTGACCTTTTCTATTTCTTTCATTTACGTCCTCCCTGTCGTCTCTCCTGTGAAGGAGAGAATTCCGGCTTCTGAAATGATATTGAAAACCGTCTTCTTGGTTTTGTAACTAGTTTCACAATACTATGATAGCATGTTGAATGAATGTTTCAAGTCTTTTTTTTTATTAAGCTAATAAATTTCCCGGAAATTTGGCAGATTGATAGAAAAACACCTGCAGGCCGTGTAAAGCCTGAATTTTTGTCAGATGCGCCTCATGAGGCTGCGGACTTCCGCACCGGCTGCCGGGGCTTTTCGGATATAGCCGTGAAGGGTTCGGTTCGTAAATAAAAATTACATGTTAAGCTAAAATACTTGACAGATGCTGAAGAGGAGTATATACTCAGAAGGTGTCAAGGGGAAAGGCTTGTCACGAAACGAAAGTATGAGATTCGATGAAATCACGGAAATAAGCCTTTTATACGATTTTTACGGACAGCTTCTCACCAGGAGACAGAGAGAGGCAATGAGACTGTATTACGAGGAAAATCTTTCTCTTTCGGAGATCGCAGGGGAGTTTTCCATAAGCCGTCAGGGCGTCCACGACTCCCTGAGAAACGGAGAGAAGGCTTTAAAGGAGTATGAAAAAAAGCTGGGTCTTCTGGAAAGGTTCAGAAAAAGCCGGGAGGCTGTCAGGCAGATAGATTCGGCTCTTGACCGGATAATGGAAAGGCTTGAGGCGGACGACACAGACGGCAGACTCAAGGAAACGGCGGAAGAAATAAGGAAGGTCAAAGATATAATAGACAGACTGGAGGATTGATCCTATGGCATTTGAGGGATTAGCGGAAAAGCTGCAGGGCGTGTTTAAAGGCCTTAAAGGCAAGGGAAGCCTGACGGAGGCAGATATAAACGCGGCCATGAGAGAGGTAAAGCTGGCTCTTCTTGAAGCTGATGTAAACTTCAAGGTGGTGAAGGACTTTGTGGCGGCTGTAAAGGAAAAGGCCGCAGGCGAGGAGGTGATGGCAAGCCTCACTCCCGGCCAGCAGGTAATAAAGATTGTAAATGAAGAACTGACAGAGCTTATGGGAGGCACGGGAAGCAAGCTGACATATTCCCCTAAGGGATTCACCGTATATCTCATGGTCGGGCTTCAGGGAACAGGAAAGACCACCACCTGCGGCAAGCTGGCTCTGTATCTTAAGAAAAACGGAAAAAAGCCGATGCTCTGCGCCTGTGATATATACAGACCGGCTGCAATAGATCAGCTTGAGATAGTGGGCAGGGCTGCGGATACTCCTGTCTTTGCCATGAGAGACTGCGGAAAGCCGGAAAAGATAGCTCTTGAAGGCATAAAGGAAGCGGAAAGAAAGGGCTGCAACGTTCTCATAGTGGATACGGCTGGGCGGCTGCAGATAGACGAGGAGCTTATGGAGGAGCTTAAGACAGTAAAGGAAGCTGTAAAGCCTCATGAGATACTCCTGGTGGTTGACGCTCTTACAGGGCAGGATGCTGTTAACGCGGCCGAAGGGTTTAATGAAAAGCTCGGCATAGACGGCATCATAATGACAAAGATGGACGGAGATTCAAGGGGAGGCGCTGCTCTTTCCACAAAGAAAGTGACGGGAAAGCCTATAAAATTCGTAGGTAT
>DVMP01000128.1 GCA_018714925.1 Candidatus Allocopromorpha excrementigallinarum | reverse complement strand
GGTTAAGCCTTCTGCGAAACTCCTCCTCTGACGAATACTGCCATCCGTTTACCCCATTCAGAAGAACGTTCCGCAGACAGCTGTCCTCCCTGCAAAGAAGAGGCAGTCCCGATGCCAGGGCTTCCAGATATGTCAGTCCCTGGGCTTCACTTGAAGAAGCGCTGACAAACAGATCTGCCGCCCTGTAATAGGCCGCCGTTTCTTCACGGGGAATAAGCCCTGTAAAGCGCACTATGTCTTCCCCTTTAAGAATTTTTACCTGCCTTTCAAGCTCCTGACGGCAAGGTCCGTCTCCCGCGAAAATAAGTATGGTCTTTTCTTTTTTCGCCCTTATAAAGGCCCTGAGAAGCTCTTCACAGTTTTTCTCCTTTCCGAGTCTTCCTAAAAATATGAGAACCGTATACTCCTCCGGAATCTTCATTTCCTTTCTTATTATCCTTCCCTTTATCCTGCTCTTCTCCTGCATGAACGCTTCTCTGTCTATACCTGTAGGCGCCACATATACAGGAGCGGCAACACCGCAGTCTCTGAGTATATCCGCCGTCTTTTCTGTAGGCGCAATCAGACAGTCAGCCTTTTTCCCTACCCATCTGTACAGTTTATCCGCCGCCTTTTTTCCCATTTTTCTGCCGGGCATAATATAATGGGAATAATTTTCATACACTGTGTGACACGTATGGACAATGGGGATATTCAGATCCCTGCTTATTTTACGCGCGTAATGAAATGTACTGAATTCACAGTTTGAGTGAAGGATGTCCGGTTTCCATTCCATCAAAGCCTTTATAAGGCTTTTCCCCGACAGCAGCCTTATACGTGCTCCCGGATAAACCGCTTCCGCACTTACAGAGCCTATATATGTCACTCCCGCTTCCTCGTAAGAATAATGTCCGGCAGCTAAAGTAAGCAGACGAACCTCATGTCCTCTCTCTTCAAGACCCTTTCGCAGATTTGACACTGAGGTGGCTACTCCGTTTGCCGCGGACAGATACCAGTCAGATGTTAAAAGTATTTTCACAGTCTTCCTCCCTGATGAGAATTATCAAGTGTATGGTAGAAGAAAAATGTAAATAGCTGTTACACTGGAGTTAAACTGTGTATAAATTAATTGAAACACTCCCTTTCTTTCAGACGAAACAAAACGGACGCCATAATTACCTGCTGTACCGCCCCCCAAAGTTAGACTTTTGAGGGGTCACCTCATGCCGCCCGTTCTAAGGAATCATTAAGTCTTGAAAGCAGATTTTCATAGGCTTTCATGCTTAATAACATCATTTAATTTGCTCTGCTCATTCTTTCCTTTATTTTTACAGATATTTTTACACTGTCTCCCGGTTCAGTATCTCCATGAATTCCTTTCCTGTAATAGTCTCCTTTTCTATAAGATATTCCGCCAGCTCGTGGAGCTTCTCCTGGTTCTCACGGAGAATTCTGTCCGCTTTTTCCCTGGCTGTTTTGATCACTGCCATTACCTGATCGTCTATTCTAGCCGAAGTCCGCTCAGAGCACGCAAGGGACGCGTCTCCTCCCAGATACTGATTGGTCACCGTTTCCAGCGCCACCATACCGAAATCTTCGTTCATCCCGTATCTGGAAACCATTCCTCTTGCCAGCTTTGTCGCCTGCTCAATATCGTTAGACGCTCCTGTGGTAATGCTTCCAAACACCAGCTGCTCTGCCGCCTGACCGGCCGTATAGGTGGCTATTTTATTTTCTATTTCCTCCTTGCTCATAAGGAAATGCTCCTCCTCGTCAGTCTGCATGGTATATCCCAAAGCGCCGGACGTCCTGGGCACTATTGTAATCTTTGTAACAGGCGCGGAATTGCTCTGCTTCGCGGCCACCAGCGCGTGTCCTATCTCATGGTATGATACGATCTTTCTTTCCTTTTCCGACATGACCGCGTTCTTTCTCTGATATCCCGCTATAACAGTTTCAACGCTTTCCTCCAGATCCTCCTGACACACAGTTTCTCTTCCCATCCTTACGGCTCGCAGAGCCGCCTCGTTTACCATATTGGCAAGCTCGGCTCCCGACGCGCCTGAGGTCATCTTTGCTATAGCCGTAAAATCCACGTCCTTGCCGAGCCTGACCTCCTTCGAATGTACCTTGAGGATCTCCTCTCTGCCCTTCAGATCCGGTAGCTGAACAGGTATGCGCCTGTCAAAGCGCCCCGGCCTTAAAAGCGCCGGATCAAGAGATTCAGGCCTGTTCGTGGCTCCCAGTATGACAACTCCTTTTCGCGCGTCGAATCCATCCATTTCGGCCAGAAGCTGATTCAGAGTCTGCTCTCTCTCATCGTTTCCGCTGATTCCCCTGCTGTCGCGCTTTTTGCCTATGGTGTCGATTTCATCTATAAATATAATACAAGGCGCCTTTTCATTGGCCTGCTTAAAAAGGTCCCTGACCTTGGACGCTCCCATGCCTACAAACATCTCCACAAAGTCAGATCCTGAAATCGAAAAAAACGGTACATAGGCTTCTCCTGCCACAGCCTTTGCCAGAAGTGTTTTTCCGGTGCCCGGAGGGCCCACAAGCAGAGCGCCCTTCGGGAGCTTAGCGCCTATCCTTGAATACTTTTCCGGATTATGCAGGAAATCCACTATTTCCACAAGCGCCTCCTTTGCTTCATCCTGTCCGGCCACATCAGCAAAGGACTCCTTAATATCGGTTTCCGCATAGATCTTCGCGTTGGATTTCCCGAAATTCATGGCGCTGCCTCCCAGGCCGCCCCGCTTGTTCATCATATGGAACATAAGCTGGCCTATACCTGCAAACAGCAGCAGGGGAAGTATCCATGTTATAATAAAGCTGAGAAGCGGCGAATTCTGTCTCGGTATTTCTGCGCTGAACTTGACGCCTGCCTCCTCCAGACGGTCTCTAAGTCCGTCATCGGGAAAAACTCCTGTTTTATAGTACTGCCTTTCACCATCTTCTTCAGTGACAAATACTATCTGCTCTTCATTTTCTTCCAGAGCCGCCTCTTTCACCTCTCCATTATCCACCATATTGAGAAAGGTACTGTATCTCACCTCTTTAACCTCCGGCTGTATAAGGACAGGGAAGATCAGTGCGTTTAAAAGCATTACTATCATGAACACCGCGAAATAATAGTATATCAGCGGTTTTTTACTTGGTTTTTTTGGATCATGTTCAACCATTTTCTTTTTCCTCCTGTTTTCTTTGAAGCCAGATGGCCTTCATGGAAATCAAAAGAGCCTCCTGAACCGTCTGAAGGGCAAAATCAAGTATGTATTCAGCCAGAAGAATCTGCTGCTCCGCCGATGTTTCCATGGTGTTTTGCCGATCTGTTCCGTATATTTTCTCACGGACCTCCCCTGTGATTTTACTGATCTCCTCATAAGCCGATGAAACAGCCTTCATGGTACTGGATCTGCTGCGCTTTATATTGTCCTGAAGAGCTGTCCTGCTCACAAAGGTTTCCTTTTCAAGTCTCCTTATCTCTTCCTCCAGACTGTCCGGATCTTCCATCTCCGAGAGCTGTATGTTTCCCTTCAGCCGGGAAATTCTTTTGTCCAGCTCGCAGAGCTTTACCGAAAGTATTTCATGGGCCACGTCTCATTTCCTCCTTTCCTTCTCTACAGCTCATTTTAAATATTTCTCTCCCGTCACGATATAGACAAAACCGCCGTAGTGTAAAAAAACTTTACACTGCGGCGGTTTTGTTAAGTATTTCGCCAAAACATTTCATCTCTGCTGAGGGCTTGCCTTCAGACTTTAAAAGGGTGATATTTCTCCTCTCAGCAGCAGATTTACCTGATGTACCACAAAACGCATGTTTTCCGTGTCCCTTGCCGTCCATCTGCTCAACAGTCCTCTTATGGCTATACAATGATATTTTATTAAAAACCTTCTTTCCTCCGCGCCATACTTCTCATACATTCCCATATGTCTTGCCGCCTGCTCAAAAAAATCATAGATGAATTCATCTAACAGTCTTTCTATCTCATCACCGTAATTCGATTGTGAGCCGGCATTTACGTAGGGCTGCATACTGACCGCGAAGGAAAAGAGATGATAAAGCCGGCTTTCCGTATCCTCCTCCATAAGGCACTCCTTAAGCAGCTTATGAGAGTCCTTTTCCAGAACCCATCGTATCAGCTCCGGAATATCGGCGAAATGATAATAAAATGCCTGGCGGGTAATGCCGCACTCCTCGACGATTTCCTTTACGGTAAGCCTCCTGACCTTCTTTTTAAACAGCAGATTTTCAGCTGCTTCCGCAATTATCTCCTTCATATCTCCCATAAGCCTACAGTATCCTCCTTTAGAAGCTAAGCACTTATCTATAACTGTTTAATCCGTCAATCCAAGCAGCCAGTCTCTCGCGTTAATTCTTCGTATTCCGTCATAATGTGCCTCCGGATCCTCATCCATGGTTAAAAGAACCTTAGGATAATGATCTTTGATGGACCGCAATGGTCTGAGCTCTCTTTCAAGTGTCTTTTCATCACGCACCGATAAGGCGGCTTGAAAGTAAGCCGTTCCTTTGCCGTTCTC
>DVMP01000127.1 GCA_018714925.1 Candidatus Allocopromorpha excrementigallinarum | reverse complement strand
AAAAAGAAAAAGAAGAAGGCTGATTTCAAAAAAATAGGAGCCGCCATGCTCCTTCTGGGGATCATCACCGTATCCATTCTTCTTCTGCCCCTCAAATGGTGGGTGATTATTATGAGCTTCGCCCTTATACTGTGCGGAATCCTTCTTCTAAAAAAATAACGCCTGATAAAATCAGGCGCTCTGTCTCAATATCCACAAACTATATGGCACGGTTTACTTTGCCGGACCTCAGGCATCTAGTGCATACTTTGGCTTTTCTGACTGTGCCGTTTTCTTCAATTCTTACAGTCTGAATATTGGCATTCCATTTTCTTCTGGTGTGTCTGTTGGAATGGGATACATTATTTCCGGAAACCTGACCTTTTCCGCAAATTTCACACTTTCTTGACATTGCCGCACCTCCTTACACATAATAGTATCTGATAGCTTGCGCTGATATCTTTCTTCAAACTCGAACACATGACATTATAGCACATGGATCATGCTTATACAAGAAAAACTTGCTTTCTTTCCGTAAAATGCCCGGTCGGCCGCTGTACTTCATGCTTTCACTGCTTCCACAGTGATACCGTCCCTGTTTTTCTCGTCTGCTCCATATCTATTATCCGCTGATTTCCGCTTCCCCTGAACTGAAGAGTCAGATCTCTCTCCTCCTCCACATAGGGACCGTCTATAAGTATGTCCGTAAGCTCAAGCAGTCTCCTTACCTCCCGGTCCTTCTCAGCCGCTTCCGTCAGCGCTTCATAGGTATATCCGCTGAACACCGTTACGGAAAGCCCTCTTTCTTTAACAAGCTCGGCAAGACGCGCGAAGCTTCCCGCCTGACAGAAGGGCTCCCCTCCCGAAAAGGTGACTCCCGCCAGAAGAGGATCCTTATCTATTTCCTGAAGGATTTTCTCAAGGGAAACCTCCTTTCCCCCGGAAAAATCATGGGTTTCCGGATTGTGGCAGCCCTGACAGCCGTGGGGGCAGCCCTGACAGAAAACCGTGAATCTTATTCCCGGCCCGTCAACTATGGATTCTCTCACTATTCCCGCCAGTCTCAGAGTATTTTTCTCTTTCATTACAGCTGCTCCATGGAGCTTCCCAGAGGATGCTTGACTCTGTCACGCTCCTCCGCCGCCTTGGCGTCGTTCCATTTATCCATGGTTCCCACCAGATATCCGGTTATCCGCCTTATTCTTTCAAAGCCCTGATCTCCATCATCCTCGCGCCTGTGACAGTGAGGGCATTCGTTATCAATTATTCCCGTATATCCGCACACAGGATCTCTGTCCACAGGATGATTTATTGAGCCGTAGCCCACTCCGCTTTCCTTCATGCACCGCACCACCTGCTCAAAGGCGTCGAGATTCTTGCACGGATCTCCGTCAAGTTCTATATAGGTTATGTGTCCCGCGTTGGTAAGCGCGTGATAAGGCGCCTCCAGCTTTATTTTATCAAAGGCGTTTATATTGTAATAAACAGGTATATGGAAGGAATTGGTGTAATAATCTCTGTCGGTAACTCCTTCTATTACACCGTACTTTGTCCTGTCTATTCTCACAAATCTTCCTGAAAGCCCCTCCGCGGGAGTAGCTATGAGGGTATAATTAAAGCCTGTTCTCTCAGTGGCCTCATCCATTTTCTTTCTCATGAACCCTATTATCTCAAGACCCAGAGACTGAGCCTCGCTGCTTTCGCCGTGATGAGCGCCCGTAAGCGCCTTCAGGCACTCCGCGAGACCTATGAAGCCTACTGTCAGAGTCCCGTGCTTCAGCACCTCGGCCACCGAATCCTCAGGTTTCAGCTTATCCGAATCAAGCCACACTCCCTGGCCCATAAGGAATGGATAGTTTTTCACCTTCTTTGAGGCCTGTATCTTGTATCTTTCCATAAGCTGATCCGTACAAAGATCGATTTTTCTCTCAAGATCCTCAAAGAACCAGTCTATATCTCCGTGAGCCTTTATGCCTATTCTCGGAAGGTTTATGGAGGTGAAGCTGAGATTTCCCCTTCCTCCCACAACCTGTCTGGAAGGATCGTAGTGATTTCCTATTACTCTGGTCCTGCAGCCCATGTAGGCCACCTCGGTATTGGGATCTCCCTCCTTGTAATACTGAAGGTTAAACGGGGCGTCTATAAATGAGAAGTTAGGGAAAAGCCTCTTGGCGGATACTTTGCACGCCAGCTTGAACATGTCGTAGTTGGGATCTCCCTGATTGTAGTTTACTCCTTCCTTAAGCTTGAATATGTTTATAGGAAATATGGCCGTCTCCCCGTTTCCCAGGCCCGCCTCTGTAGCCAGAAGGATGTTTTCTATGACAAGCCTTCCCTCAGGAGAAGTATCTGTTCCGTAATTTATTGAGGAAAACGGTATCTGAGCTCCCGCCCTTGAATGCATTGTATTCAGGTTGTGAACAAAGGCCTCCATAGCCTGATAGGTGTCTCTTCTGATCTCCTTGTCCGCGTATTTTGTGGCCTTTGACTGAAGCTTGTCTATAAACTTCTCGTCTATTATGTCTTTCAGGTAATCTCTTTCGATATCCTTATACCCGTTGTCATCAGCCATAACAGGATAGATATTATGCTTTTCCATAATATCCTCTCCTATTTCCCTGACCTTTTCCACACCGTCCTCTATATCAAACAGAAGGTTTATCATTTTGCCGAGATTTGT
>DVMP01000126.1 GCA_018714925.1 Candidatus Allocopromorpha excrementigallinarum | reverse complement strand
AGGAGGCTGTGGAGGAAGGCGTTCCGGCCTTTGAGAGGATGAACTTCATCTCGATTTTCACAAGTAATCTGGATGAGTTTTTCATGATAAGAGTAGGAAGCCTTCTGGACCAGACCTTTCTTCCAAAGCCTCAGATAGACAACAAGACGGGAATGGATGCCTCGGAGCAGCTGGAGGAGATTTTCCGGGCTGTAGCTCCGCTGTACAAGAAGAGAGACAAAATATACAGGGACGTTACGGAGCGTCTTGCCGATAAGGGAATAACATGGGTAAGCGCTGATGAGATGAGGCCTGTTGAGGAGGTATATGCCGAGGATTATTTTGAGTCTTACGTGCTTCCTGTTCTGTCTCCGCAGATAATAAACGCTCATCATCCCTTTCCTCATCTTGTGAATAAAGCTCTTTACATTATTCTCAGCCTTAAAATAGACGACAAGACGGCATTCGGAATAATCCCCGTGCCGGCCAGCGTCGAAAGGGTAATATGGTTTCCGGGAGGGAACTTCAGATATACGCTTCTCGAAAATATTGTTCTCAAATACGCGGACAGAATCTTTGATAACTGCAAGGTTCATTCCAAGAGCATAATAAGCGTCACAAGAAACGCGGATATAAACGTAAGCAGCCTTGTAGACGAGGATGAGGACTTCAGATACCATATGAAAAAGGTTCTGAAAAAAAGATCCAGACTGGCTCCCGTAAGGCTTGAGTACTATATGGACCTTGACGAGAAGCTGGAAAAGTTCCTTGTAAGCAGGCTGAATCTTAAAAAGGCTCAGGTTTTCGGAACCAAAACTCCACTGGAAATGTCATATGTGTCTTCGCTGCTGGATAAGCTTCCGGAGCATCTGGCTGACACGGTAACATACGAGCACTTCGAGCCGCAGCCTCCAAAGTGGCTGGTGCCGGGTGAAAGCATGATAAGCAGGGTCATGAAGCAGGACCTTTTTCTTTCCTATCCCTATGATCAGATGGATCCTTTTCTGCAGCTTATAAAGGAAGCCGCCAACGATGAAAGAGTAGTTTCCATAAGAATAACCATATACAGACTCGCCAGCAAGGCCACTCTGGTGGATCATCTGAGGACCGCGGCGGAAAACGGCAAGGATGTTACGGTTATAATGGAGCTGAGAGCCAGATTTGACGAAGCCAACAACATTAACTGGTCGGAGAGCCTTGAAGACGCCGGATGCACGGTAATATACGGCCTTAAGGACTACAAGGTTCATTCCAAGGTCTGCCTTATAACTCTCATGGAGAAGGGGAAGGTAAAGAGAATAACCCAGGTAGGAACCGGAAATTACAATGAAAAGACGGCAAAGCTCTATACGGACATGTCTCTTATGACCTCTGATCCGGATATAGGAAACGATGCTTCCGCATATTTTAAAAACATGTCCATAGCCAACCTTAACGGCCAGTATAGCAAGCTTATGGTGGCTCCTCACAGTATGAAAAACAGAATACTCGCTCTCATAGAAAATGAAAGCGAAAAGGCCAGGAGAGGAGAACCGGCGAGAATAACCGTTAAAATAAACTCTCTTACGGACAGACAGACCATAGACGCTCTCAAGGATGCGTCTCAGGCGGGAGTAAAGATAGAAATGATTATCAGAGGAATATGCTGCATTCTGCCTGACATAGAGGGATATACGGACAATATACACGTAACCAGCGTAGTGGGAAGATTTCTGGAGCATTCCAGAGTCTACTGCTTCGGTGAGGGAGAGGACCTTCAGATGTATATTTCCTCCGCTGATTTTATGACGAGAAATCTCAACAGGAGAGTGGAGGTGGCCTGCCCTATAACGGATCCCGCCATAAGAACACAGATAATGGATATTCTTCAGCTTATGCTGAGAGACAATGTAAAGGCGAGAAATCTCAGATATGACGGACTTTATGAAAAGAAGCGCGTCGGCGATGAGGCGGTAGACTGTCAGCAGGAGCTTATAAGAAGAGCGATCCTGCCGGCAAGGCCTTCTCAGACAGAAGCGGGAGAGGAGCAGCCTCAGAGTCTTCTTGATAAGATAAAGGCCTTATTTTCAAGGCAGCAGTAAATATTACAGGGAGAAATTTTGTGCTGATATGGGTACACACCATATGGCCGCACAGGGATTTCTCCCTTTTTTTATTATGCAGACCATACTCAGGGAGAAATCGGCAGGTAAGAGGACAAAAGTTTTCAATTTTACAGGGTTATTATCCTTAGAATGCTTTCGGAGCATGGATGGAAATAGGAGTCAAGTATTAGACATGGTGCCTTTCAGGAGGTAATATATATACAGAAACCGCGGGTTTTCACAGGTATACTTTTTTTCGGACAAAGGAGATGATATAATGAGTAACAGCAAGGATATTGTAAAGGAATATATTTTTCCTGTAGGAGAAAAGAACGAAGCCTTTGCCAGGTATTTCACCGGGCAGAGCTATCTGAAGATGCTTACCACAGAGGGAGTAGGCGTAGCTAACGTTACTTTTGAACCGGGCTGCAGAAATTTCTGGCATATCCACCACAAGGGAGGCCAGATACTTCTTGTAACAGGCGGAAGAGGATATTATCAGGAGTGGGGAAAGGAAGCCATGGAGCTCCATCCGGGAGATGTGGTGAACATTCCTGCCGAGGTAAAGCACTGGCATGGAGCCGCTCATGACAGCTGGTTCTCCCATATAGCAATAGAGGTTCCTTCGGAGGGAGGGAGCAATGAATGGCTTGAGGAGGTTTCCGATCAGGAGTACGGAAGGCTGAAATAGAACATCCCTACAGGTAAGGGAAAGAAAAAATTTATGGAATTCAGAGTGCTGAAATATTTTCTGGCGGTAGTCAGAGAGGAGAATATAACCAGGGCCGCGGAGGTGCTCCATATAACGCAGCCTACTTTAAGCAGGCAGCTGGCGCAGCTGGAAGAGGAGGTAGGTGTCAAGCTCTTTGACAGAGGAAAGAAAAGCATAACTCTTACAGACGAGGGAATGCTTCTCAGAAGGAGGGCTCAGGAAATCGTGGAGCTGGTTGATAAGACAGAGCATGAGCTGATGATGGAGGATGAAGAAATAAGCGGAAGAATATCCATAGGCTGCGGAGAACTGGCGGCTGTCAATATCCTTCCCGATATATTCAGAACCTTTGTCAGGAAGTACCCTCTCGTCACGTATGACATATACACGGCTACAGCCGACCAGGTGAAGGAGCGTATGGAAAAGGGCCTTATTGATATAGGCCTGCTGCTGGAGCCTGTAAACATAGAGAAATTTGACTTTATACGCCTGGATATAAAGGAGCGATGGGTTGTTCTTATGAGACCCGACGATCCTCTGGCGGAAAAGGAGGCGGTCACTGCGGGAGATCTTACGGACAGGCCTCTTATTATGGCAAGCCGGTCAGATGTTCAGCATGAGCTGGCAGGGTGGTTCGGAGATTCCTTTGACGATCTCAATATACTCTTCACCAGCAATCTGGCCACAAACGCGGCTGTAATGGTGGAAAACGGACTGGGATGCGCTCTGGTGGTAGAAGGGGCGGTTCCCTTCTGGGACAGGAGCAGAATCTGCCGCAGACCGCTTTCACCGGAGCTTTCCCTTACCAGCGTTCTGGCATGGAAGAGACAGCAGCCATTTGGAGCTGCCGCTATGAAATTTATAGAGCATATAAAGACCT
This sequence comes from Candidatus Allocopromorpha excrementigallinarum, assembly GCA_018714925.1. Lineage (GTDB taxonomy): Bacteria > Bacillota > Clostridia > Peptostreptococcales > Anaerovoracaceae > Lentihominibacter > Lentihominibacter excrementigallinarum. Next base: position 11,013 of record DVMP01000126.1, on the reverse strand, counting down.
GCATCAGGAGGTAGGTATAATGAAAGTGTCGCAGGAAAACAGACCTGAGGGAAGCGAAGGAGATAAATTCGGAGAAGATGTTATCAGGCTTCTCAGGGAAACGGGAATGGAGACAGATCAGCTTGCGGAGCTTAAGCAGCTTCTTGAAGAGGGCGACGCGGCTGCTTCGGAGCGGATAAAGCTTCTTAAGAAGCACAGGTTCAGTCTTCTTAAGGGGATACACAAAAAGCAGGAGCTTCTTGACAGACTGGATTACGTAATATATGAATTAAAGCGGGAAGAATGCAAAATGAAAGGAAGTGAGGGAAAATGAGTGAAAAGAAAAAGCGCGTAAACCCTCTGGAGGAGCTTAAGGCGGAGGATCCTCAGTTTTATGAGATAATAGACAGATTCGCCTTTGACCAGGTGATAAATGAGGAAGGAAGAGGCCTTGATGAAAAGACACGCATGACGGCAATTCTGGCCTCGCTTCTGGGGTGCCAGGGAACAGACATGTTCAGGAGGATGCTCCCTTCGGCCCTTGAAGCTGGGGTAAGTCCTCTTGAGATAAAGGAAACAGTGTATCAGGCTGCGGCATATCTTGGAATAGGAAGGACGCTGCCGTATTTTGAGGCTGTAAATCAGGAGCTGAAAAAAAGAGGAGTAAAGCTTCCTCTGGAAGGAATGTCCGGGGCTGCCGCGGAAGAACGTCTTGAGAAGGGCAGCCAGGCTCAGATTGATATTTTCGGAGAAGGGATGAAGGACTTTTACAAGTCGGGACCAGAGGAGTCTGTTCATATAAACAGATGGCTGGCTGAAAACTGCTTCGGAGATTATTACACGAGAAAGGGTCTGGACTATGCTCAGAGAGAAATGATTACCTTCTGCTTTCTTATGGCTCAGGGAGGCTGCGAACCGCAGCTTACATCACACGCCGCGGGAAATATGAAGGCGGGAAACGACAGACAGTTTCTTATAAATGTAATAAGTCAGTGCCTTCCTTATATAGGCTATCCGAGAAGTCTAAACGCGCTAAACTGCGTAAAGGCCGCCTGTGGAGAGAAGTAAGATGAGGAGCCCTGAGGCTGGGAAAACAGGAGCGGGAAAAAGATACGGCTGTCTTGACAGTCTCAGAGGAGCGGCTCTCTGCAGTATGATTCTTTACCACGCCCTGTGGGATCTGGTATATATTTTTAATGTAAATATAAATTGGTACAGTGAAGGTCCGGGATATGTATGGCAGCAGAGCATATGCTGGACCTTTATTTTCCTGTCCGGATTCTGTCAGCCCCTGGGGAGCAGACAGATTAGAAGAGGTCTTGTGGTCTTTGGTGCAGGAATGCTCATATGGCTTGTTACGGCGCTGTTTATGCCTGAACAGACAATAAGGTTCGGAGTGCTTACCCTTATAGGCTCGTCTATGGTGATAACGGCTCTTTTGAAAAGGGCGGGCCTGAAAATAAATACCCGGGCCGGTTTTATCTGCTCAGTGGCTCTGTTTTTACTGACGAGAAACGTAAATACAGGAAGCCTGGGCTTTGAGTCGCTTAATATAGCCGTGCTTCCCGACCGGCTTTACAGAAATGATTTTACCGCCTGGCTGGGGTTTCCGGGAGAGGGGTTTTCTTCGGCGGATTATTTTTCTCTGGTTCCATGGTTTTTTCTTTTCAGCTCAGGATATTTTCTCTGTGTGGCGATGAAGGAAAGGGGCCTTCTCAGGAAGCTTCCGGATATATCTCTTCCCCCGCTTAATTTTATGGGAAAACACTCTTTGGGGATTTACATGATACACCAACCTCTGATATATTTTATATTGACATTATATTTTGCGTTTTAGACAAGGGACATAAATATGAACGAGGAAACGAAGCGTCCGGATAAGGAGGCGAGCCTGGCGGGGGATCCTGTAGGCAGGCTGCTCTTTAAGCTGGCGATACCTGCCATAGCCGCTCAGATAATAAACGTACTTTACAATATAGTGGACAGAATGTTCATAGGTCATATAGAAGGCATAGGAGCAGACGCCCTTACAGGGGTAGGCGTAACTATGCCTGTTATAATGGCTGTATCCGCCTTCGCGTATCTGGCGGGAATGGGTGGAGCTCCAAGAGCCGCTATTATGATGGGAAAAAATCAGAAGGAGGAGGCGGAAAAGATTCTTGGAAACTGCTTTCTGCTTCTTCTCTGCCTTTCGGCGGCTTTGACTGCGGTCATACTTGTTTTCGGAAGAGATATACTTATGGCCTTCGGCGCCAGTGAAAACACCATAGGCTACGCTTCGGACTATCTGAATATATACGCTCTGGGAACGGTGTTCGTTCAGGTGACGCTGGGACTGAACGCCTTTATAACCGCCCAGGGCTACGCGGGAATAAGCATGATTACCGTACTGATCGGGGCGCTGCTTAACACGGCTCTGGATCCTGTGTTTATCTTTGCTTTGGACATGGGAGTCAAGGGGGCTGCCGTGGCCACGGTGATTTCCCAGGCCGTTTCTGCTCTGTGGGCAGTGCTGTTTCTCGTTTCCGGAAGGCCGTCCCTCCGTCTCAAGGCCTCCTCCATGATACCAAGGCTGAGGATTATAGGCCCCTGTGTGGCATTGGGACTGTCGCCCTTTGTGATGCAGTTTACGGAGAGCATTATATCGGTATGCTTTAATTCCTCTCTTCTTAAATACGGAGGAGATACGGCTGTGGGGGCCATGTCCATTCTCGCTACCATTATGCAGTTTATGTGGCTTCCCATGCAGGGAATGACCCAGGGAGCCCAGCCTGTTACCAGCTATAATTACGGTGCGGGAAATTACGACAGGGTCAAGAAGAGCGTAAGGCTTCTGATTTTTTCATGCCTCGCCTACTCGACGGTTCTGTGGGCTGTCTGCATGTTTATACCGGAATTTTTCATACATTTCTTCACCAATGACAGGGAGCTTGTAGATGCGGCAGTATGGGCCATACGAATATATATGGCGGCTGCTCTGCTTTTCGGAGTCCAGGCAGCGTGTCAGCAGTCCTTTATAGCCCTGGGAAACGCCAGAACCTCTATATTTCTCGCTGTGTTCAGGAAGATCATAATGCTCATCCCCCTTATTTTCATACTGCCGCTCTTTATGGAGGACAAGGTGGCGGCAGTATTTCTGGCGGAGCCCGCTGCGGACCTGTGCGCGGTAAGCCTGACGTCGCTGCTCTTTTTCAGGGCCTACAGAAAGTTGGGAAGACAGGAAAAGAAAACGCCGCCGTCCTGAGGGATGGGGCGTTGTGTGTTTTTTGTGAAGCTCTGAATATAATTGAATTTTTAACATGAATCGACTATAATCTACTGTGTGAAACATACCAAAAGAGACGGAGGAATTATTATGAAATACGGATGTCAGTCAATGGTAGGAAAAATTGAGTCCATACTTATTAAAAAGCCTGAGCAGGCCTTTATAAGTCAGGAAAATCTGGACAGAACCTGGGAGGAATTCAAGTACTTCGGCTGTCCTGATTACGAAAAGGTTCTGGAGGAGTACGCTGTCTTTGAAAAGTATATTAAGGACAATGTGGAAAACGTGTACTATCTTCCTCAGGATGACCGTACCGGCCTTGACTCCATATACACTCACGATCCTTTAAAGGTGACGAAAAAGGGAGCCGTATATTTTCCTATGGGGAAAAAGCTGAGAGGCCGCGAGTGGGAAGCCACCAAGGAGTTTCTTGAGGAAAAGGGAATACCTACTCTCGGAGAGATAAAGGCTCCCGGAAAGATGGAGGGGGGAGATGTTCTCTGGATAGACGAGAAGACGGTAGCCATAGGAAGAGGCTACAGGACAAACGATGAGGGCATACGCCAGTTTAAGGAGCTGACAGAGGATATAATAGATGAATATATAATAGTGCCTATGCCTCACGGAGAGGGAGAAGACGCGTGTCTGCATCTTATGAGCATCATAAGCTTTGTGGATGTGGACAAGGCCGTGGTGTATTCAAAGTACATGCCTGTTTTCTTCAGAGAATATCTCATAGACAGGGGCATTACCCTTATAGAGGCCGACGATGATGAGTACGATTATCTGGGAACCAATCTTCTGGCTCTGGAGCCGGGGAAGGTGATACTTATAAAGGGCTGTCCTAAAACAGAAGGAAAGCTGAAGAATATGGGAATTGAAGTAATGACCTACGAGGGAAAGGAGCTTTCCTACAGAGGAACCGGAGGACCAACATGCCTTACATGCCCTCTTCTGAGACTGTAAAGGAAGGAAAAAACAAGTAATGGAAGAGAGAAAAGACATACTTGAGGGAATAGAGACGGATATAAAAAAGCTTCTATACGGATATGTTAAGGCTCAGAGCTTTACATACACGGAAAGAGAAAAGGAGGCTGAAAGATTTCTTACGGATCATTTTTCAAAGATTCCATATTTCATGGAGCATCCTGAATTTTTCGGAACCTGTAAAATAGAGGGAGATCCCTTTGACAGGGCTGTGTTTTACGCCATGGTAAAGGGAAAGGGCAGGGATACGGCGGTCTTTGTCCATCACAGCGACGTGGTGGATATTGAGGATTTCAAGCTCCTGAGATCCTACGCCTTTTCTCCCGACGAGCTGGGAGAGGAGCTTTTTAAAATAAAGGATTCCCTTCCGCCGGAGGCGAGAAGGGATCTTGAGACGGGAGGCTTTCTCTTCGGCAGGGGCGCCGCGGATATGAAGGGAGGAGGCGCCGTACAGATTTCTCTTCTGGAAAGATACAGCCGTCTGAAGGCTTTCAAAGGAAACGTAATAGTTATAGCCGTTCCTGACGAGGAAAATCTTTCGGCGGGGATGAGAAGCGCCGTAAAGCTTCTGGCTGACTTGAAAAAACAATATGATCTCAATTACAAAATAATGATAAATTCGGAGCCCCATCAGAGAAAGGATCCGGCAAGGGGAGTTTTTTCCGAAGGCTCTGTAGGGAAAATAATGCCCTTTATATATGTGAGAGGGTATCTTTCCCATATAGGAAAGGTGTTCGAGGGCTTCAATCCGCTCAATCTGATGAGTGAAATAGTCAGGCGCACTGAGCTTAACATGGACTTTTCAGATGTGGTGGGGCGGGAGAGTGCGCCGCCGCCTACGTGGCTGTACCTTAAGGACAGCAAAAAACACTACGATGTTTCCATGCCCCTTTCGGCCTCCGGCTGCTTCAGTATACTGACTCTGGATGAGACGCCGTCGGAGATAATGGAAAGGGTTAAGGAAATATGCAGAGCTTCCTTTGATGCCGTGCTGAAGGATATGAACGACAGCTACGGAAGGTTTTCACAGGTGACGGAGCCGGTGGCGGGAAGACTTCCGTGGAAGGAGAAGGTGATGGACTTCGGGGAGCTTTTCAGAGAGGCTGAAGAGACTCACGGAGAGGGCTTCAGAGAAAGCTACGCCAGAAAGCTGGCCTTTCTGTCCGAGCAGGTGAAGGAAGGGAGCATCAATATACTGGAGTGCAACTTCGCCCTCCTGGAGGTGGTGTTTGATCATATAGAGGATCTGTCGCCGCGGGTTGTATACGGACTTATACCGCCTTACTACCCCAATGTTTCCAATCTTTATTTTGAAGGAGAAAATAAAATCCAGGGGCTTTCGGAAAAGCTGGACGGGTATGTTTGGGAAGAGTACGGACAGCATTATTCAAAGGAATATTTTTATACGGGAATATCAGATCTCAGCTACACGAGCATAAGAGAAGGAGATAAGACCTTGAAGGCTCTGGAAAAATACATGCCTCTTTTCGGAACCTTTTACCATATACCGGTGGAGTCCATTGAGGAAATATCCATGCCCTGTATAAACATAGGACCGTGGGGAAAGGATTTTCACAAGGTAACGGAAAGGGTTTTTAAGGAGGACCTGTATATCAGAACTCCAAGGATAATAAACAAGGCGGTTTCCATCGTATTAGATGATCCGAAGCTGGCTGGAGACAGCTCTGCTGTCTTATGAAAGGAGTGTTTCTATAATGAATGAAGGAAATGAAGGCAATAAACTTCAGCGAAAACTGACACAGAGGCAGATGAACATGATAGCCATAGGAGGCTCCATAGGTACGGGACTCTTTGTGGCTACAGGCTCGTCAATAAGCACCGCGGGCCCGGGAGGCAGCATGGTTGCCTACGGCGTAATCGGACTTGCCGTGTATTTTGTAATGACGGCTCTGGGGGAAATGGCTACCTACAGGCCTGTACCGGGAGCCTTTGAGACTTATTCGACAGATTATGTGGATTCCTCTTTTGGATTTGCCATGGGGTGGAACTACTGGTACTGCAGCGCCATGACGGTAGCCACGGAGCTGGTGGCCGCGGCCATAGTTATGAAATTCTGGTTCCCAGACAGCTCCTCCGTTATGTGGAGCGCCATATTTATAGTTATACTTCTTGTTCTTAATCTTTTCTCCGCGGGAGTGTTCGGTGAAGCGGAATTCTGGTTCGCGGGGATAAAGGTGGCGACCATAATAATATTCCTCGTGGTGGGCGTTCTTATGATCTTCGGAGTGTTTAACGCCGAATCGCCGGGATTTTCCAACTGGACCGTAGATGAGTCTCCTTTTGTGGGAGGAGGCTTCGGTATATTCAGTATATTCATGGTAGCGGGCTTTTCATTTATAGGAGTGGAGGCCACGGCTATAGCGGCTGGAGAATGCGTTGATCCAGAAAAGACGGTGCCAAAGGCCATAAACAGCGTTTTCTGGAGAATTCTGCTTTTCTACATAGGCGCTATTTTTGTTGTGGCTACTCTCATACCTTATACCAATCCGAACCTGCTTAACGCGGATATAGACAATGTGGCCATAAGCCCTTTTACCATGATATTTGAAAGAAGCGGAATAGCCTTTGCCGCGTCCCTTATGAACGCCGTAATACTGACGGCAATACTCTCCTGCGGCAATTCAACCATATACTCGGGGAGCCGTCTCCTTTACTCCATGGCTGAATCAAAGAAGGCGCCAAAGGTGCTGGCAAAGGTAAGCAGGAAGGGAGTGCCTGTTTTCGCGGTGCTCTTTACTGGACTCATCGCATGTCTGTGCTTCCTTACCTCCCTTGACAGCGACAGCGCGGTATACACATGGCTTTATAACGCCACGGGTCTTACGGGATTTCTCACCTGGTTCGGAATATGTATATGTCATCTCAGATTCAGGAGAGGCTTTAAGGCTCAGGGCAAGCCTTTAAGCGAGCTGAAGTACAAGAGCAAGCTGTATCCTTTCGGAACGCTGTTCTCTCTGCTTGTATGCGCTGTAGTCATACTGGGACAGGGATATTACGCCTTTACGTCTTCGGGAGTAGACTGGTACGGTATTCTTGTCGCCTACATAGGACTTCCTATATTCGTGGCTCTCTACGTTGTACATAAAATCGTGAAGAAAACGAAGATAGTGAAGCCTGAGAATATGAATCTTTCAAGAGAAGGTCTTGAAGAACCGAGATAGGAAGGCAGGTGGCTAAAATGAAAAAATTCAGTCATGTTATAGTGAGAAGGCCCTGCAGAGCCATGGTGGAGGGAATAACCAGCGGCGAGTATCCGGGAAAGCCGGACTATGATCTGGCGCTGAAGCAGCACGACGATTATATCGAGGCTTTAAAAAAGTGCCAGGTGGATGTTACCATCCTTCCCGCTGATGAAAGATATCCCGATTCCTGCTTTGTAGAGGATCCGGCGGTTATAACCAAAAACTGCGCCATTATAACAAACCCGGGAGCTCCCTCGAGAAACGGTGAAAAGGAAGAGATAACAGGAGCTGTAAGAAAGTTCTTTTCAGATGAGGATATAGAGCGTATAGAAGCCCCCGGAACCCTTGAAGGGGGAGATGTAATGATGGTGGGAGACCATTTCTATGTGGGGCTTTCAGCGAGAACCAATGAAGAGGGCATAAGGCAGTTTAAGGAGATTCTGGAGAAACACGGCATGACATGCTCCCAGGTGCCTCTTGAAAAGGTGCTCCATCTTAAAACGGGAGTAAACTACCTTGAAGACGGAAACATGCTGGTATCAGGTGAGTTTGTCACCAAGGAGGAGTTTCAGAAGTACAATCTGGTGGAGATCCCCGAGGAAGAGGCATATGCCGCCAACTGTATATGGGTAAACGACACCGTAATTGTTCCCGAAGGATATCCGGCGGTTCTTGAGGCTGTAAAAAAGCTGGGGTACAGGACACTTACAGTGGACACCTCGGAATACAGAAAGCTTGACGGAGGACTCAGCTGCCTCTCTCTCAGATTCTGACAGATCGTAAACAGGGAAAGGAAAATTCTTAAGCAAAATGTACTACAGAAAATTTAAGGACATGAAAATATCCGCCCTGGGTATCGGCTCCCTTCATCTTCCCAATATTGAAGGGAGCCCGAATACTATAGACAGGGAGGCGGCTTCCCGTGTAATAGAGGCGGCCTTTGAGGCGGGGATAAACTACATAGACACGGCTCATACCTATCACAATAAGGATTCCGAGGCCTTTCTGGGAGAGGTCCTGCAGAGCTATCCCAGAGACAGCTATTATCTGGCATCCAAGTTTTACGTAAAGGATAACCCCGATCTTGAAGAGGTATTTGAGGAGCAGCTTCAGAGACTGGGGACAGATTATCTGGACTTTTATCTTCTCCATGGAATTGACGAAACCTCTCTGGACCTGTTTACCGACAGGGAAAGAAATTATATGGGCCTTCTTGAGGAGAAAAAGAAGGAAGGCGTCATAAAAAACATAGGGTTTTCCTTTCACGGAACTCCGGAAACCATGAAAAAGCTTCTCCACCGATGTCCTTCCTTCGACATGGCTCTCATACAGGCCAATTACGTGGACTGGAGGCTTCTGGAGGCGGAAGGGCTGTACAATATCCTAAGTGAAGCAAATATTCCTGTCTGGGTTATGGAGCCCCTTAAGGGAGGTATTCTGGCAGATTTCAGGGGAAAGGCGGGAAGGCTTCTTCAGAGCCGTTATCCAGAGAGCTCCTGTGTATCGTGGGCCTTTCGCTTTCTCATGGGTCTTCCCAATGTGGTGACGGTATTAAGCGGTATGGCTTCCGCGGAGCAGATAAGGGAAAATTCAAAGCTCTTTGAAAGGCCGGAGCCTCTGGGAGAGGAAGAGAAAAAGGTCCTTGAAGAGGCGGTCTCCGTTTTTCTTGACGAAATGGGGGTTCCCTGTTCCTCGTGCAGGTACTGCTGCTCCGTATGTCCCGCGGAGCTTGATATTCCTCTGATAATAAAGGGGTATAATGAGAAAAGGGTAAGCGGTGAAACATGGAGAATCGCGGGGCTTTCCACTATGGAGAGGGGGCCGTCGGACTGTACGGGATGCGGAAAATGCGCGGCCAGATGTCCGCAGAAGATAGACATACCGAAAATAATGAGGGAGTTTGAGGCAAAGCAGCAATAAGTTTTCAATAAACCTTCTTTTTCCGTTATGAGAAACATATAATCAACGGAAAGGGAGGGTTTTTTATTGATGAGAATATCAAAAAAATGGAAAAGAGCCGTATGCCTTTCCGCGGCTGCCGCTGTAGTTCTGGGCGGAGGATTTATGGGAATACAAAGCTTTTCTCCTGAAAAGAGAACCATAACCATAGTGGAGGAATCGTCTCCCGTTTCGGCTGAAGCCGGCAGCGGCCTTGAAATAGAGGGGAAATCGGCTGTGCTTATAGACGGAAACAGCGGAGAGGTGCTCTTTGAGCAGAATTCAAAGGAGCATCTGCCGCCGGCTTCGGTGACAAAGGTAATGACGCTTCTTCTTATAATGGAGGGCTGTAAGTCGGGGAAGATATCCATGGAGGATAAGGTGACCATATCAGGAGAAGCGGCGGGAATGGGCGGAAGTCAGATGTATATGGAGGAGGGAGAGGTCCATACCGTTGAGGAGCTTGTAAAGGGAGTTATAATGGTAAGCGCCAATGACGCGTGTGTGGCTCTGGCGGAGCATCTTTCGGGAAGCGCGGAAAACTTTGCGGATTCCATGAACAGAAGGGCCGAGGAAATGGGACTTGAGGACAGCAATTTCGTCAATACCAACGGTCTTCCTGTAGCAGACCATTATTCCTGCGCATACGATATAGGGATGATATCAAAGGAGCTTATGAAATACAGAGAAGTGAGAGAGTGGTTTACCAAATGGCAGGATGAGGTACAGGTGGGACTTCCGGGAAAGGAAAAGTCCTTTACCCTTACAAATACCAACAGGCTTATAAGAAGCTACAGAGGGGCTGTGGGAATTAAGACAGGATTTACCGAGGATGCCGGCTACTGTCTGTCAGCGGCCGCTGAGAGAGACTCTGCCATGATGATAGGAGTGGTTCTGGGCTGTGAGAGCAGCGATATAAGGTTTGATGAGATGACAAAGCTTCTGGACTACGGGTTTGCCAATTATGAGACAGTTATCATAGCTGACAGAGGAGAGAGAATAGAAAAGATAAATATAGAGAAGGGAAATAAAAGGGAGCTTTTCGCCGCGGCAGATGAGAAGGTGGGAATAACGACGGAAAAAGGCAATGCTGAGGCCATAAGGACAGAGGCTGTTATTTACGATAATATAAAGCTGCCAGTAAAAAAGGGGGATAAGGTAGGAAGCCTGAAGGTATATGAAGGAGACAGGAAAAAGGGAGAATGGGATCTGACAGCGGACAGAGCTATGGAAAAGGCGGATTTTAAGACTATTTACATACGCATGATCAAAAAGCTTTTATAATAAGAAGGGAGGTATTCTCCTGAAGGAAGAAAAATGCTGCTTCCTGTTTATTAATTATTACAGGACGGCAATGGCGTCGGAAATTCTGAAAGGGTACGGTATAGAAAATGAAATAGTAAAGGCTCCTGTTAATATGAGAAGAGGCTGCAGCTTCGGGGTACTTGTAAAGGAAGCTGACAGAAAAAGAAGCGGATATATACTGAAAAGAGAAAAGGCGCAGCCTGTACTGGAAGTATGCGGAATGTAAAGGAAATTTAAGAGAGGCTTTTTTGTCCGGGAGGATAGAGGAGCCTCTTTTTGCTGCAAAAAAATAATTTTTGACATAAAGGATAAATTTCCTTAAAATGGAAAAAATGA
>DVMP01000125.1 GCA_018714925.1 Candidatus Allocopromorpha excrementigallinarum | reverse complement strand
TTTTTCATTTCATCTGCGCAAAAAAATTTTGCATATTAAAAAAAGACTGAAACTTCAGCCTTTCTCACATCGCAAAAATTTTATGCGCCGCAAATATTCTTTACGTTTTTTTGGCGTATTTTATCTAAGCTGTCCCCTTCAGCGCAAAAAAATTTTTCCTTTTCTTTTTTATCGCCGTATAATCCATGCGCTCACTCCATATAAAAGAGCTCCCAGATTTCCGGCCATCATATCGGTGACTGTGTCAGCCATCCCTCTTTGCATTTCGCCTCCTGCCATTTTATCCGCTATAAATTCAAATATTTCCCACAGTCCCGCAGCTCCGCTTGAAAACATACAGGCGGCAAAAATCATGGGAAGAGCGTATATCCGTCTGCTGTCAGCCTCAAAGGAGGAGAGCTCCGGCGGCAGCGGACCGGCCTGTCTTTTAATATTTCCGTATTTTCTCACAGACACGGCCATAAGGGATTTTACCAGGATCATTCCGAATGAAGCCAGAAGAAAACCGCTGATAAAATGCACCACCTTGTCATAGGGGTCCCATGTTCTGTAGAGATTCAGCACCGATCCCACGGGAGAGGCGAGGAATATGAAGGCAAGTGCGCTGAAATAAAAAGCGTCGTCAACCTTAACCGCCGCTGAGATTATTATCCACAGTGCGGCTGCCCCAAAAGCGCCGGCCACGTTTGTCAGAGGCGGATCAATACCAAGGATGAATGCCGCTGCAGCGGCTGCTCCCGTAGCCAGCGCCAGAGCGGCCGCCCCCGCTATTCTGCTTTTCTTCATTTAAGGTTCCTTTCTTCCCGTTGTCTGTGCAACCGACTTCTGTCCCTTCCCGGTGTATGCTTAATAGAGTTATTAAAACAGTACTTACAAAAAGGAGGAATCAATATGTACAGTATAAATAAAACAGGAGGCGTTATAGTCTCCATAGTAATGATGATACTCGGTCTTCTGACCTTTTTAAATCCCTTTTCCCTCGGCCTGGGGCTTTCATACATCGTTACCGCGGGGCTGGGAATATACGGTATTGCCAACATAGTCGCCTATTTCAGGGTACAGCCTGCTCACAGAAACGGCTGGACTCTCGCCAACGGCATAATACTCTCTCTTTTGTCCGGCTTAATGCTGTGGACGGCGCTTGGTAATACATACGGCTCCGTTCAGATGGTCAGTCTTCTGGCATTTGCCATGGGATTTCTGACCCTTCTTGGAGGAATAGCCCAGATACAGAGCTTTATCATTCTGCGCAGGTCTTCTGTTCCCGGCGCCGGCTGGATGCTGGCAGGAGGAATATTTAACCTTGCCCTTACCCTTATCCTTCTCATAAACCCTCTCGCTGGGTGGATAGGAATAACCATGATATGGGGACTCTACCTTACGGTCTCGGGACTTTCCCTCTTCGCGGAATCCTGTTCGGGAACAAGAGGCGTATATCCCGCCATATAAAGCTTAAGGCCCTTAAGGCCTCGATTCAGAGCTTCTCATTGGGATCCTTTTCCTCATCGGTTAAAGGCATTTCTATAAGAAGCTCAAATCTGCTTTTTTCAAACTTCAGAAGGCCTTCGTCCCTCATGCGGCACAGCTCCTTTGACAGGGCGCTGCGGTCCACAAACAGAAAGTCCGCCAGCTCCTGCCTGTTTAAAGGTATGGTGAACCTGCGGCTTTCAGCCCTGTGATACTGGAGGGAAAGGTAATCCTGAAGCTTTTCCCGTGTTGAGCGGCGAATGCTGTCCTCCAGCTTTACTGTAAGCCTGTGGGCCTTCTGAGCCAGAGCGACGGCGAGATTGCGAAGGAGGCGAAGCTCCAGCGACGAGTCAAGGGAATTTTCATTTAAAAGAGAGCTTCCCTTCAGGCAGAAAGCCTCTGTCTCCTCAAGACACACCGCTGAAATGTGAAGTCTGTAGCCTCCCGCGGCGTTAAGCATTCCCACAGCCTCCCCCGGGCCCAGAGCCTCAAGAAGGTTGTTGTTTCCGTCAGGGTCTATATGAAAGAGGTGAACCCTGCCCTTCAATATAATGGCCATATAGCTGAGTTCCTCTCCGTCTCTGGCAATAAAGTCTCCCTTCTCAAAGGTTTTTACACGGGAGGGGATTTTTTCCGCCACCTCTTCTATTTCCTCCCGGGACATTCCTCTGAAAAGAAGACTGCTTTGCAGTATTTCGATATGGGATGTATCCATAGGCGCCGCCTTTCATTCCACGCCGGTTAAAAGCGCAGCTCCGACCGCTGAATAAGGTCCTTTTGCAGGGCCTCGCCCAGCTCCACGAAATAAGCGCTGTAGCCTGCCACACGAACCAGCATGTCTCTGTATTTCTCAGGTCTCTTCTGGGCGGCCCTCATGGTCTCCGAGCTCATTATGTTAAACTGAACGTGCATGGCTCCCCTGGAAAAGTACACGTCAATAAAGTCCACAAGATTATCTCTTCCCTCTCTTCCTCCTACGGCGTCCTGAGGGAATTTCATATTGAGAAGAGTGCCGTTGGGAGCCAGGCTGTGATCCACCTTTGAAACAGAGTTGGCAAGAGCTGTAGGCCCCTCCGTGTCATGGGATCCCCCGTCAGTATGAACAGGTCCCAGATTGTCGGATATGGCCTCTCCCGCCCTTCTTCCGTCAAGGGAAGCGTTGGTATTGAGCCCCATTCCCACATTGGCGCTCACCGAGTAAACTCCCGGGTTAAACTGTCCTCCTCTTAAGGTTTTCCGGCTCGCCACATTTCTGCAGTAGCACTCGAACATAAACCTGAAAAGCTCGTCCGCGTAATCGTCGTCATTGCCGTAATGATGGACCTTGGGGCCGTTTACGAGAGCATAGAGAAGCTCATGTCCCTCCCAGTTGTCCTTTACAGCCTCCAGAAGCTGAGAGCCGGTAAATCGTTTTTCCTCAAATACGAGCTGCTTTATTGCCGCCAGCGAATCGGCGCACGTAGCCAGTCCGCTGGCCTGAGGGCCTATGCCGTTATACCTGGCTCCTCCCTCCGTAAGGTCCCTTCCCTCCAGAAGACAGTCCTCAAAAAAGGCTGAAACGTAAGGAAGAGGCTTTCTCTCCATGTGAGCCCTGTCTATTATATTGAGGCTGCTGCACATCTGGTCTGTCCAGTACTTAAACTGTCTGTCAACGCTTTCAATGACCTCCTCAAAGGTCTCATAGTTTTCAAGGCTTCCTGTATCAGGGCCCAGATACTCTCCCTTTCCTCCGCACCTTTCCCATCTCATACAGTGAGGGCCGCAGTCCAGGCATCGTCCGCCGTTTAATACCATTTCCATCATCTTGGCTGTATTTACATAGGCGGCGTCGTGCCAGCCGTATTCCTTTCCCGGAAGATCAGGCTCCACGCAGCCTACTACGGCGTAATCCCTGGCCTCCTCCAGGGACATGCCCTTTCTCATCATGGCTCTTACAGCCGCCTCGTCGTTGAAAAGCTTGGGATGTCCGTATCCCGCCCGGATGCACTCAACAGCCTTTACCTTAAGCTCATAGGGGGTGTTTTCATGGATTCTCACAAGAAGCCACGGATTCATCATCCTGGTGTGGGCCGATGCCTCCAGCATAAGCATGGTAAGATCGTTGGTAACATCCCTTCCCTCTCTGTCTACTCCTCCTATGGTAAGACATTCTCCTCCGAAGCCTCTTCCCTGACGGACTTTTACAGTGCCTCCATCCTTCAGCTTCGTAGGGTTGTTCATTTTTACATAAAGAACCTCTATCAGCTCAAGAGCGAATTCCTTTGTTATATTTCCTTCGTTTATATCCTTTTCGTAGTAAGGATACAGCCACTGATCCATCCTGCCGTATGATATAGAGTGGCCGTTTCCCTCTATCTGTGTAAGGGTTGTGGCAAAGTTAAAAAGTTGCAGAGCCTGCCAGAAGCTTTCGGCGGGACCTCCCGCTATCTGGCGGCAGCCGTCCCTCATAGCCTCAAGCTCTCTTCTTCTTTCAGGATCCCTTTCCGATGCAGCCATGTCTTCAGCCAGAGCGGAGTACCTTAAAATATACTTTTTAGCGGCCTCGTGGGAAATTATCACAGCTCTGTAAAAATCCCTTCTGCCGGCGTAATGGGGATCCTCTTTGGTTATTTTTTCAAGGCCCTCCTTCGCCTCCTTTATAAGGCCGTCGAAGCCTTTTTTCATAAGCTTTTCATAATCCATTACAAGATGGCCCACGCCCGCGTAATGATACAGATTTGTCTGAAAGATCTTCTTTCCCGCCTCGGAGCCCTTAAGCTGATCCTCATCCAGAGCGGCGTTAATAAGATCGTCTACCGTCTTTCCCTGCCACCAGCCGCAGAGCTTCAGTATTTCCTCTTTTTCCTCATCGCTTCTTATGTAAAACTGGTCGTGCTCCCTTTCCTCAAAAGGCTCGTTTTTCACCTCATCTATAATCCAGTCAACGGAAAACTCCGGATATATGGGGGCCGCCTTTGCCGGAGCCGCTATTTCTCCCAGTATAAGGTCGTCGTCGTAAATATGAAGGCTTACATTTAAAAGTATGTTTTCAAAGGCTCTGGCGCAGCGTATTATTGTGGTTTCCCCTTCATACCTTTTATATGCCTCTGTCATCAGACGCAGCCGTTCCACATCCACATCGTACTCTCTGTCCAGAAATGTCTGTCTCAGTCTGTTTACCCTGGCAAAGGGGGACCAGTCGTCATGATCCACCTCATATCCCAGGCTGTAGCTGTGATCATACTCCTCCGTTCCCCTGGCTTCACAGCATATGTATTTTTCTCTTTTCATGCTTTCCATCGGTTCTTCTACTCCTTTTCCCTGGCTCCCGCGAAGCAGCGTATTCCTCTGCTGCTGAAATACTCTCTGGCTTCGTTTACCCGCTTCTGAAGTTCTTCTCGTTTTATCTCAAGATCCTTCATCTCATAGGGTATGTTCAGAGACCTGTACTTTTCCTCTCCCAGCCTCATAAAGCTGAGAAGCTGCAGTGCTCTTACCCGTCCCTTCAGCGTCCCTTCGATGAAATCTCCTGTTCTTCTCATGTTTTCCATGTCGTCGTTAACGCCCGGAATTACCGGTATTCTCAGAATAAGCTCCTTTTTCTCCTCTGTAAGTCTTTTGAGATTTTCCAAAATAAGCTCGTTTCCCACTCCCGTATATTTTCTGTGGATCCGGCTGTCCATGTGCTTAATGTCGGAAATGAAAAGCTCCGTATAAGGCAGGATCCCTTTCACTTCACTCCAGGAGGCGTAAAGGGTAGTTTCACAGCAGGTATGTATACCTTCCTCCCCGCACAGCTTAAAAAGCTTCTCCACGAATTTTCTCTGAAGCAGCGGCTCTCCTCCGGAAACAGTTACTCCGCCTCCTGACCTTGTGTAAAAATCCCGGTCTCTTAATACCACCTTCATGCAGTCCTCCGCCGTCATTTTCACGCCCCACTGCTTTACAGCCTCCGACGGGCAGGCTGAGGCGCACTCCATACACCGGCTGCATTTTTCGCCGTCTATAGCGTAAAGCCTTCCTTCTCTGAAAAGCAATGCTCCTTTCACAGGACAGACCTCAAGACACAGGCCGCACTTCTCAGCTGAAAGGCACTTGCTTTCGTACACCCCGGGCTGTATATATGCCTTATGGCTCTCGGGATTTCCGCACCAGGGACATCTCATGGGACAGCCCTTAAGGAATATTTCCGTTCTCATGCCCGGTCCGTCATGTATGGTAAACCGCTGTATGTTAAAGATTATACCGCTTTCTGACATCTTAATCTAAACCAGACCTTCAACCTTGGCGACGGTTTCCTCCTCGGGAAGCTCCATATTGAGAATATCGGTTATGGCGTCCACCTTTTCCGGATATTTAAGGGCAACTCTCCATATTTTGTCGCCCCCTTCCTGGGAAAGCTCCCCCGAGCGTATTTTATATGCCAGCAAATCGGCTATCTGACTTATAATCTCACGTTTTTCCTTCATGAATATCTCTCCTTTCAAATACAATTATATTACTCCTCAATGGCAAAGACAATTGTTTTATCCGCCGCGAGAGCCTGAAGCTCCCGCCTTTTCAATTCTCTCCACAATTGCTGAGGAAATCCTTTTAAGCCCTGGGGAAAGTGCCACCGCTATTGCCGCCATAATCATATACTGAAGAAATCTGTAGCTTTCAAAGCCGAAGCTTTTCATAAGATTGCGCATGACAACATGAAGCATGTATATTTCAAGAGTATATCCGCCCATCATGCTCAAAAACCTGTTTATGATATTCCATTTACATATCAGATGGATAAAACCGGTAGCTATTATAAGAAGCGCCCACGAGTAAACTGTATTCAGGTACCTTTCAACAAACCCGGGCGCCTCAATCAGTACGCCGGCCGCTCCGCACAAAACCCCTGCCGCGATAAAAACCGCCGCTTTCCAAAGGGATATTTTTCTGCCTTCTTTTATATAATATCCTCCTGCCATTCCCAAAAGAAAGCACGGCGCCCTGGTCAGCGCTATCTCAATATTATTGTAAAGCTCCTGCGAGACCATATAAACGGCCGCCGGCAGAAGAAAGGAAGCCCCAATGAGAAGAACCGCCCTTCTGCACGGTCTGCCGTCTCTGAACATTACCTTATAGAAAAAAGGAAAGAGCACGTACATAACCAGAATAAAACCGGCGAACCAGATGGTTCTGGTGCCTTGAGTGAAAAAGGTAATAAAGGCGATATCTGAAATATAAAGGGCGGGGCTTCCGTCCAGTACAACAAAATCCTTTATTCCCCAGAAAACCGCGGCCACCATCAGATAGGGAACAAGAACACGCAGAAACCTTCTTCGGTAAAAGTCCTTCACACCGGTGTTTTTGCTGTAAGAATAATAAAGACCCATTCCCGACAGAATGAGAAAGATCTCCACTCCGATGC
>DVMP01000013.1 GCA_018714925.1 Candidatus Allocopromorpha excrementigallinarum | reverse complement strand
CCTCAGAACCGCCTCTTTCAGAGAGCCCGAAAATTGGCTGGAATTTTCCAAAAATTTTTGCGAAAAAATTGTCTATTTATTGACAAAGTCAAGGTTACGTATTAGTATAATTATTAGTTATTTGTGTAACTGGTAAAGGTTCCATTTTTTATCATTTAAAACTTAAATTTTTTTAGAAAGGAAGTCGAAAATATGTTTGAGAATTTAAAGTATGAAGTGAAAGATGGTATCGCTTATGTGACTGTCAACAGACCTAAATCACTGAACGCCCTCAGCAAGGAAGTCCTCAGCGAGCTGGATGAGGCTCTTGACAAGATCAACGAGGATCCTGAGGTTAAAATCGCCATACTTACGGGAGAAGGCAGAGCCTTTGTCGCCGGAGCCGACATTTCCCAGATGGTAAACCTGACAGGTATAGAGGGTCAGGAAATGATGAAGCAGGGCGCCAGAGTAATGAACCACATCGAAGACATCGACAAGCCTGTTATCGCTGCTGTTAACGGCTTCGCTCTGGGCGGCGGATGCGAACTGGCCATGGCATGTGACATTCGTATAGCTTCCGAAAAAGCCAAGTTCGGACAGCCGGAAGTAAACCTGGGAATCATTCCCGGCTTTGGCGGAACTCAGAGACTTCCTAGACTGGTCGGCAAGGGCATGGGCAAATACCTCATCATGACCGCCGAGTACATTGACGCTCAGGAAGCCTACAGAATAGGCCTGGTTGAAAAGGTAGTGGCTCCTGAAGACCTTATTGCCGAGTGTGAAAAGGTTGCCAAGACCATAATGGCCAAGGCTCCTATCGCCATAAAGGCAGCCAAGATCGCTGTAAACAACGGAATAATGCTGGATGTTAAGACCGGCGTTGCCCTTGAAGGCGAAGCCTGCGGCGCTCCGTTCTGCTCCGAAGACAGAGTGGAAGGCATGAAGGCATTCCTCGAAAAGAGAGACGCCAAGTTCGAAAACAAATAGTAATTTCATAAAATAACATAGAATCATCGGAGGATCGTCATGGAAAACAAGAAGGTCATAACTGCTGCCGAGGCCGCGGCTCTGGTAAAGGACGGTGATACCATCGCCACCAGCGGTTTCGTAGGCAGCGGATGCCCGGAAGCACTGACACGGGCACTTGAAAAACGATTTCTGGAAACAGGTTCACCTAAGGATCTGACTTATTTCTACGCTGCCGCTCAGGGAAACCAGGATGGCAGAGGAGCCGACCATTTCGCCCACAAGGGAATGACCAAGAGGGTTATCGCCGGACATTACAACATGGCTCCGGCCCTGGGCAAATGTATTCTCGAAAATGAAATGGAAGGATATAACCTGCCGCAGGGAACTCTGTCCCAGCTCTGCAGAGACATTGCCGCTCACAAGCCGGGCACCATTACCCACGTAGGCCTCAATACCTTCGCGGATCCCAGAAAGCAGGGCGGAAAGCTCAACGATATAACAAAAGAAGACATTGTGGAGGTAATTGACATCCTCGGCGAGGAAAAGCTCCTCTACAAAGCCTTCCCTATAGACATAACTTTCATAAGAGGCACCTATGCCGATGAGCTGGGCAACGTAACGGTGCAGCAGGAGATAGGCACCTCCGAGGTTACCGCTCTGGCCCAGGCGGCCAAGAACAGCGGCGGTATTGTAGTAGTACAGGTCAAGGAGATAGTCAAGGCCGGAACTCTCGATCCGCGTCTTGTTAAGGTTCCGCGTATATACGTTGACGCCATCGTAGTAACGGAGGATCCTATAGATCACCAGCAGTCCTTCGATCACGACTTCGAGCCATCCCTGTGCGGAGACATACAGGTTCCCGTAAGCAGCCTCGAAGCCCCTCCTCTCAGCGCCAAGAAGGTTATCGGAAGAAGAGCCGCCATGGAGCTGAGAAAGGATACTGTAGTAAACCTGGGAATAGGAATTCCTGAATACATCTCAGCGGTGGCCAACGAGGAAGGCATAGGAGACTGGATGACACTCACCGTTGAAGCCGGCCCTGTAGGCGGAGTCCCTTGCGGCGGCAGCCAGTTCGGAGCTTCCGTAAATCCTGAGTGTATACTCTGCCAGCACGAGCAGTTCGACTTCTACGACGGAGGCGGCGTTGATCTGGCCTTCCTGGGACTGGCTCAGGCCGACATGGAGGGAAATATCAACGTAAGCAAATTCGGTCCGAGACTTGCCGGCTGCGGCGGATTTATCAACATTACCCAGAATGCCAAGAAGGTGTTCTTCTGCGGAACATTTACCGCCGGCGGACTTAAGATCGCCTTTGAAAACGACGGCATAAAGATCCTTCAGGAAGGAAAGGCCAAGAAGTTCATAAAGGAGGTAGAGCAGATAACCTTCAGCGGCGAATACGCCAGAAAGACGAAGCAGCCGGTAATGTACATTACCGAAAGATGCGTCTTCGAGCTTAAGGACGACGGACTTCACCTTACCGAGATCGCTCCCGGAGTTGATCTTCAGAAGGATATCCTGGATCTTATGGACTTTACTCCTAAGATGGATGGCACTCCTAAGCTTATGGACGCCAGCATCTTCAGAGATGAGCTCATGGGCCTGGCAAAATAATCTGTAAAAGCATCGAATTTTATTCACATTAACCGGCTCCGGCAAAGCATCGCAGTTTTGCCGGAGCCGGTTTCTCTTTGCCTCGCGGCTTTGCTGCTTTCTTCTTTCCGGATCGCCGTCCTTCTTTTCTGACAGCAGGCCCCTCCGGTCTCTCCTGCCATTCTGCCCTGCCCGGCCGCCGCGAGCCGGCCGGAAAGACTACATCCTGCAGGAACTACAGATATTTCTCCCTGAACGTGGCCGGCATAAATGCCTTCAGGTAGAAACCCGCTTAAAAAGCCGGCGAAAGACACGGCCGCGCCTGCACCTTTCTTTTTTATGAATAAAGGGACCTTCTTCCGAATACCTTTTATGAGGAAAAGAATGAACAGGAGGTCACGTAAAATGACAACATCCCCTTATGATAATCTGCCTACAGGAATGAAAAAGTCCGATCTGCTTCAGGCTGCCGGAGCCGCCGCGCCCGGCATAAGCCTGAGAACCGCCGAAAGAATGCAGGCTTCCGCGGAAAAGGAGGCCCAAACCCATGGAAGGCCCCCGGAAACTCCTTCAGGGGAAAATATTGCTGATGAAGATACTCCTTCCAATGTGGATACAGGATACGCCTCCGGGGACACTTCCCAAAAGGCGAAAAAAGGAATTGAAAACGAGGACGCTTCAAAGATTCTCTCCGGAGCCGGAGCATCGGCCGATGAAAACCCCAATGAGAAGCTCACCCAGGGAGCCGAAGATATCTCCGATGAAAATCCGAGCCGTGAGACTGAAGAGACGGAGGTTCCTTCCTCACCTTACCAGCCTCTTGCCTATGAGCCATCTTCTCCGGAGACCGGGCCGGAAGAGCCCTCTTATGAAACCGTATTTGAAAGCTCCCCGGAAGTCCCGGAGGGCGGAGAAATACAGGCCGGAGATTCTCAGGCAGGAGAAAAGCTCCAGGCTTACGGAGAGTCCCGGTATTACGAAGAAGCGCGGTCTGACGGAGATGCCGAAGACAGCAGAAATTCCGGAACAGTCGGCATCGCGGAATCACCGGGGGACAATAAAGAGTCCGGGGCGGCCCGGGCTGACGACGCGCCGCGGGACAGCAAAGGCTCCGGGGCAGCCATGAACGCGGAAGGATCTTCTCCGGCCATTTCCCAGGGAAGAGCAGCTTCCCTTTCCTCTTCCGGGCTCAAGGCAGCTGAAGCGCGTTATTCCAGGCTGTCTCTCATGAACAGATGTCCTTCGGCCGAATATGTGCTGCCCTTTGAGGAGACGCTCATCGTTCCCGACGCCATGCCTGACATGGAGAAGATGCTCTTCGCCGAGGGAAACGCAAAGCTTTCCCAGTCGGCCAAAGCCGTCTATACTCCTGAAGATACCCTTTCGGGAGATATAACGGTTTACGCTGTCTACGCTCCCGACAGAAGATGGGAAAGCCCCGTAGATGTGGTCAAAGCCTCTGTTCCCTTCAGTACGGACAAATGCTGGTCACAATCCGGAGGGAATATGTTCAGAGTGCAGGTTTCCGTAAAAAGAATAGAGGCCTCAATGGTAAACGAGAGAAAGTTTACTGTAAGCGGCCAGCTTTCCATAAAAATAAACGCCACAGACAAAAAGGAGCTTATGATCTTTCAGGGGACAGAGGACGAAGGTCTTATCCAGCTTCACAGGACCATAAATCCCTCATCACTGGAAACGGAGACAGAGGATGCAATAGACATATCCCAGGAAATAACCTTAAGGGAGGATCAGCCTCGTCCCGCCAGGATTCTGAAGGTTTCCACAGATATAATCGAAAATCACAGACAGGTAACCTCAGGCAAGCTGGTTATAAACGCCACCATAAACTCCGATATATTGTACGGAGGCGAGCTTGAGGGGCGCTTTCAGCTCTGCTGTATAAAAAACAAAACCGATTTTTCCCAGTTTATCCCTATCAGCGATACCTCTGACAGCGATCTTGTGAGGCTGTCCTTCAACGGCGATGATCTCAGCGTCACCATAGAAAACCAGGATAAACTCCTTCTGCAGGGACAGGTCAGAACCTCTGTCTGCGTTTACAGCAATAAAGAGGTTTCCATGGTTTCCGACGCTTATCACAGGGACAGAGAAGTTTCCTTTGATCTTTCCCGCCAGGAGCTGCTTTCCATAAGAGGGACCGTCTCCGGCGAGGTGGCGGCCAGGGAAGTTATAAATCTTGAGGAATCAAGTCCGTCTCCCGCAGGTCTCCTCTGCGGCAGCGGAAGAATCGACAGCCTTCAGTGTATTCCTCAGGGAGGGCGGCTGATAATAGAGGGCTCAGTGGATGTCCGCATACTGGCTCTCGATGAAGAGGAAGCCCCCTTTACCATAAAGGCCTCTGTTCCTCTGCGGGGAGCCCTGGACGCTCCTTACGCCGGCAGCGGTCTCACAGCCGATATGTATTCCTCCTTAAAGGATTTCTGGTTTGATAAAATAAACAGCAGGCAGGTGGAGGTAAACGTAAGCGCCGCCATAGACGTATGGATCAGCAGCGCCGAGACCTTTACCACCATTGAAAACCTTGCCGCAGGCGAACCGTTCCATGATCCCCATGAGGCTTCAATGGCCCTGTACGTGGTGGGAGGAAACGACACTCTGTGGGACATAGCCAAGCGCTATAAAAGCGACGTCGGCTTCCTGGCGGAAATAAACGAAATAGACAGCAGCCTGCCTCTCCCTGAGGGAATGAAACTTTTTGTAATGAAATAGGTATAAATATCCCCTTCCTTGTAAATGATCAATTGTACAAAGGAGGGATAACCGTTGAAAAAGCTTTCTCAGAAAATTTCAGATGAAAAAAAATGCGTCATCTTTCTGACTCTTACAATAATAATGGGGTTTCTTCTGTTTTATACATACGGAGGCGACCAGAACCAGCACCAGGGGATTTTAAGGCTCCACGTTATCGCCAACAGCAATACTGTAGGAGACCAGGCCCTTAAGCTGAAGGTTAGAGATGAAATACTCGCCTTTATGGAAAAGCAGGAGGACCTTAAGACAGCAGAGGATACCAGAAGCTTTGTTGAGGACAACAGAAGGTCTCTTGAAAAAATCGCCGAAGGTGTTATTGCCTCGGAGGGGTACGACTATCCGGCCAGAGCTTCCATAGGAGTAAGGTATATACCTGAAAAAACCTACGGAGACATAACCTTTCCTTCCGGAAATTACGAGGCTCTCAATATAACCCTTGGAGAGGGCAGAGGGGAAAACTGGTGGTGCGTTCTCTTTCCTCCTCTCTGTCTCCTTGAGGAGGGCACCGAACCCGGAGACGACTCTCTTACAGAGGAGGAAAGGCTCAGGCTTAAGTGGAAAATCGTCGAGCTTCTTCATTAAACGACATTAAGCCCTAAAGAGGCAGGGACTGTAAAATTGATGACAGTCCCTGTTTCTTTCATTTATATATATGTTTATATACGCTTCGCACAGTCATAGGCGCTCCATATGGAGGTTAAAATACTTCCCACCTTTCTTCCGTCGCCTACCTCGTATACCTCCATGCCTTCGCACAGAAGCTCCTGTGCCATTGAGGTTACCGGTGCAAATCCCTTTGCGATTATAACGGTATCCGCTTCAAGAGTTTTTTCCTCTCCGCCTCTGTTCCTTATTACAGCTCCCTTTTCATTGACTTCCTCAAGGGTGAAGCCTGTAAAAATCGGCGTATCGTTTTCATAAAAGCTGTCGTCGATATACATTGAATTGTATATAGGAAGAGGCACTCCATAGGAAAGTATCCTGTCGCTTCCCACTACTATGCTTACGTCTTTTTTGTGGTGTATGCAGTCCAGGGCTATTTCACATCCTACCTGGCCTCCGCCTACGACTACCACCTTGTCTCCTATAGGCTTTTTATCAGTAAGTACGTCTATAGACGTAGCCACCTTCTCCGAGTCCCTTCCCTTGAATTCAGGCATTTTCGCCTCGGCTCCCACCGCGAAAACCACTGTATCAGGAGACAGCTTCCTTATTTTATCGGGGTCAAGAGCTTCATTTAAATGAATATCTATTCCCAGATCCTTAAGCTCCAGCTGATACCATTTGTTAAGATCGTCTATATCCTTCTTAAAGTCATGGGCTCCTGCAGGAATAAGCTGACCTCCCAGTCTGTCGGTTTTTTCATAGAGGGAAACCCTGTGTCCTCTCATGGTAGCTGTTCTGGCCACCTCCATGCCTGCCACTCCGCCGCCAACGACAAGCACGTTTTTAGGCTCCAGAGTCTTCTGGGCGCACCATCCCTTCTCATGTCCTATTTCGGGATTTACAGCGCAGCCCACATTGTGGCCCTCCAGAAACGCTCCTATACATCCCGCGTTACATGCTATGCACGGTCTGATCTTTTCAGGGATACCCTTCATCACCTTGTTGGGATATTCCATGTCGGCAAGAGACGGTCTTCCCAGGGCTATACAGTCGTATTTCCCCTCTTTAAGGCCCTCTGACGCCATATCCACATCGTTCATGCGGCCTGCCAGTATGAGAGGAATATTCACATGCTTCTTCATTTCCGCAGCCAGCTCAATGGCATATCCCTTGTCAACATACATAGGAGGTATACAGTAGTAGTTTGACTCATAAACTCCCGTGTCCACGCTGAGGCCGTCGTAGCCGTACTTTTCCAGAAGCTTTGCTATCTCTATACCCTCTTCAAGGGTTCTTCCTATCTCTCCTTCTCCTGTTATGGAGCCGCGGCCTCTGTTATGATTGGTTTCGCCCAGCTCTCTTAAGTATGACTTCATTCCCAGCCTCATAGTAACCGCGAAATCCTGTCCGCATACTTCCTTTATACCCTCCACCAGCTCTCTGCATATTCTCAGTCTGTTTTCAAGACTGCCGCCGTATTCGTCGGTTCTGTGGTTTGTAACGCTGAGGGCGAAATCATCGAGAGTATATCCGTTATGGAGAGCATGTATGTCTATGCCGTCAAAGCCCGCTGCCTTTACTCCCTTTGATGTGTCAATCATGGTCTGAATCTTGGCCTTTATCTGCGCCTTTGTAAGAGGCTTTGAGGTGACTCCCGGGTCGTTGAATACGGGCACTTCTGACGGAGCGTAATTTCCCGCCCAGTTTCTTCCCGTTCCCAGGGTTACCTGGGCGAAAACAGCCGATCCGTACATATGTATCATATCCACCATTTCCGCAGCAGTGGCTCTTACGTGTCCATCCTCTCCGGCGAACCAGTTCTGCCCCAGAGGATTATAGGGATCCACCTTATTGTCGCATGTAAAGGCTCCTGTGAAAATAAGACCAAAGCCTCCCTTTGCCTGGCTTATATAGTGCTCCTTTCCAAGATCGTTATATCCGCCCAGATGGTCTATGTAAAAGCCCAGAGACATGGGAGCCACGGCGAATCTGTTTCTGACTGTTACCTTGCCGATTTTAAATGGTGTAAATAAGTGGGCGTATTTATTTTTGTTACTCATTTTCAATTCCTCCTCAGAAAAATCTTATAATCTTCAAACTATTATTCATACTTCAGATTCTTATTCACTCTGGCTGACGCTATTATCCACAGAAGTCCGCTTACAGCCATACCTATGGTGCTTATAATCAGACAGAAACGCGGATCGCTGTTTCCTGTAACATTCTCCACCAGCTTTATGTAAGGCGTTGAAGCGAAGGCTCCTATGTTAAGGAAGGTGGCAAAGAGCCCGATTACAAGAGTCTGTCTGCTTTCAGGAACCGTACCCAGGTGCATAAGGGAAATAGGCCATACGAGGTAGAAGCCAAGTCCGTGAATAAGGAAGCCCGCTATAAGTCCGGCCGGACTGTGAGAAACAACCACCACCAGCATTCCCAGCACCCACAGGATCTGAGCCACAGGGGATACAGCTCTCTTCATCTTCTTAAACATTATACCAAATATCAGTCCTGCTATAACACCTCCCACAGTGTACATTATGCTGACTATTGACGAGGTGGCGGAGTCTCCTATACCTTCATCGGCTATAAGTCCCGATATGAGAGTGAGCACCGGGTTGAAGAATGTCCATGACACGGCGTTGAAAATAAGTATTGCCCAGGCATATCCAGGAATCCTGTCCTTAGCGCCGTTTTCCTGTATTTTAACTTCCTTTTCTTCCGGCTCCTCAGCGGTCTTCGCAGGCTCAGGAGCAAAGAGGGCGCAGAGCACGAGAGGTATCAGAAGGATGAGATGGAGCCAGAATACTCCCGGAAGGCTTACTACTGCCACAAATCCCGCCAGAAGCTGATAAAGCACTGTGGCTCCGTTGGCCACAACATTGCCGTAGCCCTGCATGCTGGCACACTTTTGAGGGTTGTCACGATAAACGGCGTTTACATATCCTCCTACAAGGGACAGAGCTGTACCAAAGCCTGCCGCCAGGAAGAGTCTGCTTATGAGAAGAGCCGTAAAATTGTCCAGGCAGAAGGCTCCCGCGCATCCCCCGAGAACTACCAGCGCCGCGGCCAGTACCGTAAGAGTCCGGTACCTTATCTTCTTGCCGGCTATGGCGCTGGATATAAAGGTAAACACCGTCGCCACCGCCGAGCCTGCTGTTGACAGCCATGTTATTGTACTGTAGGGCAGATCCGGAAACTGCTCCGATATATTGGCGAATATGGGAGTTATCATCATATGGGACTGGCCTATCATAAACGCCGATAAAAGCGATACTGTAGCCATTATTCCCAGGTTTTGCTTCTGTACCTTAGTATTCATAAAATCTCTCCTTTCCTGTATTTATTTCAGTATTCTTACTCTGTTGTAGTCACAGGGCTCATGCCAGATACTGTGACAGGCCGCCAGATATCCTTTGATTTTCAGATTTGCAAGACCCTTGCCTATAGGAAGCCACTGAGGCATATCCATCTTTGATTCAGGCTCGTAGAATTCTATATATCCGCTGCACCATGTATCCTTTCTCTCCATAATGTCGTATTTGTAGCCTTCAGGCTTTTTCCAGTCGTTAGGCATGAGGGTCACAAACTGATCTCTGGCCCTGGTCAGATCATCAGGGTCAGGATAATATGCCAGATTTATGGTTCCCTTGCTCATTGCCTGTATCCTAAGAAGTCTGTCAAGATCCTCAGGCTTTTTATTGGTATCTATTCTCAGCTTCATAAAGGGGAAGAAGGTTTCAAAGTCAAAGGCATATGAGGTGTATATTCCTTCGAAATTGGTGAATCTGGGGAGCATACAGCCCGGTTTGTTGTAGCCTGTCATCTCACGGCCGCAGAGGCTCTGGCTGGGATCGTTTTCAAACATAGCCAGAAGAAGTTCTCCGTCTGTTTCCTCTTCCTTTCCTTTATAATGTATAGGAGTCGTTATTTTGAGAAGCTTGTAGCTTCCTCCGCCGCACCAGCCTATGTAGTTCATTTCATTGGCCTGGACGGTTATTACAGGCGCATTGGATGTAAAGAACTCCGGCAGCAGTGCGTCTATCTGCTCTGGATCTGTCTCAAATGTTATTCCCACAGTCTCTACTGTAGCCGGCTGATAGCACTGTCCCTCATCATCATACCAGAAATTGTTGGGACCGAAATAAACCGGCATAACATATGGCTTTCCCTCTTCAAACTTGAACTTACCCATTTTAACTAGATTACCTCCTGTCAGTTTCTTTTTTGATTTTCCGAAATTTTCTGTACCTGCCAAGTGTTTACTTGCTCATTATGAACTTTGTTAATGAAATTTTACTTTTTGTTTCCGGAAAATCATATAGGGCATGCGGGCTAATTTTTGTTCAGGTTTACTAGTTTACCAGCAGAGACTCCGTAAAGGCCTGTAAAAAGCAACAAAAAACGCGCCTTTAACGGGCGCGCTGCTGTAACGTCGGCTGCTGTCCTCCTGTTATTTATCCTGAAAGCTCTGCTGCCTAACCTTGTTTATGAGATCAATGCGGTTTGAAACCCCTGCTTTTCTGTATATGTTTGAAACGTGTATTTTAACCGTGTTAAAGCTTAGCACCAGCTTCTCGGCGATGTCATTGTTGCTGAAGCCGCTTAAAATCAGCTCCATTACCTCTCTTTCTCTCTTTGTCAGATTGAAGCTGTCGTAAATATCCTGTGTCCCCTGTATTCTCGGGGTCTCATCTCTTATAATGTACACACATGCTTCCATGTTATAAAAGGAAACCACTTCCCTTGCGCTGGGCTGGAAGGCGGAGCTTTCCGCTGAGAGGATTTCGTTAAGAGCAGGTCCTTCATTACTGGTAGGTATCACTCGAAAGATAAAATTCTTTATCCTCAGAGGAAAAGATGTCTGATAGCCGAAGACATCGTTTTGATAGTAGGGAAATATCTTATTGGTATAAAACGCCGAATAAAAGACAGGATCAGTATTTCCCAGTTCCTTCATGTATTCCTGTGCTATGGCGTTTGTGAAGACAACATTGTTTCTCTTTTCAATAAGCATTATTCCTATTGGAAAATTATCTATGGTCTTTCTGAAAACCTGGTATCTCGTCCTTACATCCCAGATAGTGAGAGCGTTGCTGAAGGCCTGAGCTATGCTGGGCCCTACAGCGTCAAGAATTTCCTCATCCCTTGCCCCAAACAGCCCCTTT
>DVMP01000012.1 GCA_018714925.1 Candidatus Allocopromorpha excrementigallinarum | reverse complement strand
CTTCTGCCTTTATGCATAGCCGGTATGAAGCTGTTTGCAGCTGCCGTTTCCCTTTGGGATTATGAAAGAAGAGGCTTTGGATATAATGAAAACAAGCTGGGAAAGTATCTGTGGGGATGTATGGCCGTGCTTCTGGCAACGGCCTACGGACTGCCTGTATTCGGGCTGCTTCTTCCGGGTCCTGTTTCCATGAGCATATTTCTGCTTTGTATTCCCATGGGGGCTGTGGGCATTATCAAGGTGCTGGCCTTTGATGATTATCGGGCGATTAATAAGGATTTACTGTCCGGGCTGACAAATCAGATGGATTCCGCGGCCGGAACGCGTGTTTTAAAGCAGGCGAATGAGAAAAAAATATCAGCGGACACTTCTATTACAAGCCGCCGGCACGGCTTTGAATTTCTCAATGAGCTGTTTATAAAAAGGCACAGGAAGATTCTCTGGAATTCAACAAAGAAGATTTCCTATATCTGTACTTTCATTATCGCGGGGATAATGGCGGTTATATTTATGAGGCCTGAAATAAAGCCTGTGATTAACGGGATGATTCTCACATGGCTTCCTTACTTTGTGTTTATTATGTATGGGATCAATCGCGGTACAAATTTTACGCAGGCGCTTTTTATGAACTGCGATCACAGTCTTCTGACATACTCCTTCTATAAGCAGCCGGCCTTTGTACTGCGGCTTTTCCGAATCAGGCTGCGGGAGATCATGAAGATCAATGCGGTGCCCGCGCTGGTAATAGGAGGAGGCCTGGCTCTTATTCTCTTTGTGACGGGAGGGACAGAAACTCCGCTGAACTATGCTTTGCTGATAATATCTGTTCTTTTTATGAGCCTGTTTTTCTCCATTCATTATCTGATGATATATTATCTGCTTCAGCCATATAACGCGGGAACGGAAATGAAAAGCGGGATGTACAGGATAGTGATGATTGTGACATACGGAATATGCTTTGCTTTAATGCAGGTTCGTATGCACATCCTGATATTCGGAGCTATAACCATTGTCTTCTGTATTGTTTACAGTATTGTGGCGAGCATACTGGTCTATCGCTGCGCGCCGAAGACCTTCAGAATCAGAGTATAAACGGAAAAGCTGAAAAGCGGGGCGCCCCGCTTTTCGGCTTTTTTCGGCTCAGTGGATAATCAGCCTGTTCACACGTTTACGAAGATTCATCAGAAGCCTGCAGGAGCGCGTCACAGCACTGATAGTCACTATCTATATAATGGGCGATAAAGCTTGCTTTAAACTGACGGTCGCCGCACACAGAGGATCCGTCGGCATCTGAGGCAAGACTTAAATCCTCGGGAAGAACAAACTTTATACATGAAACCTTCACGTCATGGCAGGTCTCCCTGCTGTGAGCGGGAATCGTCATAGCCTTAAATCCTCTTTGATATTCCAATCCTTCCGAGTCCACCTCCGTAATCATGGCGGCTAAAGCCACCCTTCTTTGAGGACAGATATTTTTAAGAGTTACATTAAGCTGAAGAATCCGCCCGGCATAAGTCATTTTTAAATCCCCGGCGTCAAATACGAGAGAGTCTTCGCAGCCGTCTAAGGCAACATCTACAGGTTCGGGACAGGGTTCTGTTACAGTCAGCTCTTCACAGTCCACTTCAATGGCAGGATCGGGGAATATCGCGGCGTTGCCTTCGTTGTCGCTGTAGACGATATCCGCGTTTACCGGGGTGCTTCCATCGCAGGAGCCTACGTGTTGAGCAGTAAATTCAAGGACAGCTCCTTCGCTGGCATCTACTCCCAGCTCGCTTATTCGCCATTCCAGGGAAGTGGCATTGAGTATATTAGTCGTTCCCTTTGTGGGCTGGGAAACAGATATTATATTAAAGCAGGATGAGAGGACATCCTTAAGGACGATGCCGGTAGCTCCCGGTTTTGTAATGTTTTTGGCAAGGTCCTCGAATATGGCTTCAAGCTCGGCGTCATCAGGGGTTATGGCAACATAGGCCGATGAAGGAGATGAAGCCCACTCGTTGAGGGCCTGTTCGTCGATTCCTCCGTTACCGTTTAAACCGATACAGAAAATTGTTATTCCCCGGTTCTTTGCCGCGGCGGCGATTGGGGCCGGCGGCGGACCGGCGGTTGTCTGTCCGTCTGTAAACATGACTATTACCTTGGCGTTTGACGATTGAGGGTCAAAGAGCTCTGTTGCCTTTGCGAAGGCATCCCCGTGATTTGTGGATCCTCCCGCGATTAATGAGTCGGCAGAGGCTTTAAGATCAGATACTGAGGTAATCAGCTGTGTGTTCTGTACCGCTGTGTTTGAGAAGCTTACGATTCCTATGCGGCTGCCTGCTCCTATCTGTCCGTCCTGGGCGCCTCCTGTGGCTTCCGCGATAATATCAATAAATTTTTTTACTCCGTTTTTGAGGTTCGCAAGAGGGCTTCCGGCCATACTCTGGGATCGGTCCAGGGCGAGAGCTATATCGGTTGGATTACTTACGATATCAGGTGAGGCCATAAGGGACAGTTTTATATTAAAGGTATCCTCGCAGTTTATGCGAGCTTTGCTTATTTCTTTGTTGGCGTTAGTTATACCCATAATCGGATTCCTTTCTGAGGCCTGAACAGTCAAGCGCTCCCTATATGCTATGTGCCGGCGGCTCAGTATGTGAAACGGTACGTACTGTGCCAGCCTCCGGCGGATAATGATTTACAAAGCTTTTAATCAGCGCATACATGCTGTTAATAAAGGAGTACTATAATTAGACAGAAGAAAGCTTTACCGGCAGATGTAAACTGCTGAAGAGGAGGTAAGCAATGATTTCAGCAATGTTTCTGGCAGTCGCCTTAATATCAGCGGCCGCAGGCGTTATCCTTGTGGCTTCAGGGCTTAGGGACAGCAGAAAATGTTCCGCTCCGGCTGTGGCACGGGTGGTGGAGATTCGCAAATCATCAGTCATAAACGATGAATCCTACGCTCCTGTTATTGAGTTCTCGGCAGGAGGGAGACGAGTGCGGGCAAAAGCGCAGACGGAAAAAGGAACGGCAAGGCGCAGAGTGCCTTATAAGGAGGGCGATTATATAAAGGTGAGATATAATCCCGGAAATCCTGAAATTTTCATAGTCCCGGGATACGATGTCAACATAAAGACCGTTTTGGGAGCAGGCAGCCTTACCGCCGCCGCGGTACTGTCGGCTGCCGGAGTTATATTCCATCTGGCGTGAGTCAGAGGCTGCCGCGGGAGAAAATATAAAGCCAGTTTAACAGGAGTTTATATATGGCGAATCTGTCTGTGATATAATGGCTTATAATGTAATGTTCAGAAGAGAAGCGGAAAGGCGGACAGGACCATGACTGTGAGAAAGCGGCTGTTTTTATCAAACCTACTTATGATCCTCGTTCCCGTTGTGGCAACAGCTCTCATAGGGGTTTTATGCGTAAGCCTGATATGGTTTTCGCTGCTTCACGGCTCGGGCTTCGGAGCGGATGATCAGGAGGATTTTGCATATGCCTCCATGGCGGTTTCGGAAACTGTTGAAAGAACCATTGAGAGAAACGGGGATCTTTCTTCTCTCGAAGGAATTCTTGACGGAGATGGAATGGCGCTTAAGGTTTTAGAAGGAGACCGCGTCTTTTTCAGCTATGGAAAGGAAGCGTCGGGTGACAGAGAGCTTATGGCGGCGGCGGAGGCGTTTGGGGAAGGAAGCACCATTACACGTGATGGACGCAGCTTATATATTCATTCTGCGGCTGTCGATGAAAATAACTATACTATATGCGTTTTCGGAGGAAGCACTGTCAGACAGGACTATTACGATCTTAAAACAGCCATAGGCGCGGCCGCGGGGATAATAGCCCTTACAGTGGTTCTGTCCATATGGCTTACCAACCGATTTCTTATAAGATTTGTCTTTAAAAAAATCGAAGAGCCCCTTGACATACTGACAGACGGGGTGCGTCAAATAAGAGACGGCAATCTGGATTACCGTATAGATTATGTCAGAGAGGATGAATTCAGGCCTGTATGTGATGATTTTAATGAAATGGCCCTGCGGCTGAAGGAGTCCGTTGAAAGAGTCCAAAAACAGGAAAGAAGCCGAAAAGAGCTGATTGCCGGAATTTCCCACGATATCAGATCTCCACTTACTTCAATACAGGCTTATGTTGAAGGTCTTATTGATGGGATAGCCAGGACGCCTGAAAAGAAGCAGGAATATCTGCATACCATAAAAAACAAGGCTGAGGATCTTGAGCATATAGTATCACAGCTGTTTCTCTTTTCGAAAATGGAGCTGGGGGAATATCCTGAGCGGATGTGTCTTATGAATCTCGATGAAACCGTCACAGAAACAGTGGAGGGAATCAGAGAGGAATACAGAGAAAAGGGGCTTGACATCCACATGGATCTGATCCCTGCCAGAATATGGGGGGATACTGTTCAGGTGAAGAGAATTGTCAGCAATATTATTGAAAACAGTCTTAAATACAAAAAAAAGGAAAGAGGGAATATATTCATAAGGCTGACTTTGGAAGAAAAATGGTGCAGTCTCTCTTTTGCAGATGACGGCCCGGGAGTTCCGGAAGAGGCTGTCCCTCATATATTTGAGGTCTTTTATCGAAGTGATCCCGCAAGGAAAGAGCCCCATAAGGGGAGCGGCCTTGGGCTGGCTATTGTGGCAAACGCGGTGGAGCACATGGAGGGAACCATAAGAGCGGAAAACAGGAAAGAAGGTGGACTGGAGATCTGTATCAGGTTTCCCGTAAAAGGAGAAAAGGATGGACAGGATACTGATAATTGAGGATGACAAGGCTATAGCCGCCATAGAAAAAGATTATCTGGAAATTGAAGGCTTTTCGGTGACAGTGGCAGAGGATGGAAGAAAAGGCCTGGAGCTGGGCTTAAGTCAGAATTTTGACCTGATACTCCTTGATCTTATGCTGCCGGCCATAGACGGATTTACAGTATGCCGCAGACTGAGAGAAAAGATCAATATTCCTATTCTGATGGTAACGGCCAGACAGGAGGATATTGATAAAATAAGAGGTCTTGGACTAGGCGCTGACGACTATATTGAAAAGCCCTTTTCGCCTGCGGTTCTGGTGGCGAGAGTAAAAGCAAATATGGCTCAGTACAGAAGGCTTTCAGAAAAAAAGACTCCTCCTTCGGAAATTAAGATAGGAAGCATCCGAATTAATACAGGAACGCGGCGGGTCTACGCAGACGGCCGGGAGGTTGAGCTGAAAAATAAAGAGTATGAGCTGCTGCTTTTTCTTATGGAAAACGTTGATCTGGTTTTTGACAGGGAAACGCTGTACGAAAAGGTATGGGGCCTTGATGCTGTAGGCGATAACGCCACTGTGGCTGTCCACATAAACAGACTGAGAGAAAAGCTGGAAGAAAATCCATCTGAGCCCCGGTATATAGAAACGGTCTGGGGAGCCGGATACAGATTCAGAGGCTAGAAGCCGCGGGCCCATCTGTTTAGGACAGTGAAAACAATTTATATACTGTTTAACTTCTTTACACAGACAGTTTAAAAATGCTCTGTAAAATATTTTCCGAAAGAAAAAGCAGCTAAGGAGGCGTTTTTATGGAGGAAAAGATAACAGGGCTGTCTCAGCAGGAGGTGAGACGAAAAAAAGAGGAAGGAAAAGGACATAACGCTCCCGACTCAATAACAAAGACGAAAAAACAGATATTCAAAGAAAATATTCTTACTTTATTCAATTTCCTTAATTTTGCCATAGCAGGTCTTCTGCTGGCAGTCGGAGCTTATTCCAACATGCTTTTCATTTTAATAATAATACTGAACATACTCATCGGCATAATACAGGAGCTGAAGGCAAAGAAGCTGGTGGATGGACTTTCCATACTGAACCGGCCTCAGGTGACGGTTGTCCGGGATGGAGAAGAGCGTCAGGTGAAGCTGGAGGAGCTTGTGGAGGATGACGTTATGGTTCTGGAAAGCGGTATGCAGATATGCAATGACGCTGAGGTCATAATGGGAGAGCTGGAGGTCAACGAGTCTCTTCTGACAGGAGAAAGCGACGGGGTGGCCAAGGCAAGGGGAGATGAGCTCCTGTCGGGAAGCTCGGTTATTTCAGGGAAGGGATTTGCCCGTGTGACTCATGTGGGAAAGGAAAACTATGCCACAAGGCTGGCAGAGGAAGTGAAGCGTGAAAAGGCCGTTGAAAGCGAGCTGCTCGCTTCCATGAGAAAGGTCACGAGGCTTACGAGTTTTCTCATTATACCGCCGGGAATACTTCTCCTTATGGAAGCCCTTGTAGTGAGGAACGGCGCCGTTGATACGGCGGTGGTGTCATCGGCCGCGGCGCTTCTGGGAATGCTGCCTAAAGGGCTGGTGCTGCTTATATCGGTATCCCTCGCCAACGGCGTCATCCGGCTGTCAAAACAGAAAATACTGGTGCAGAACATCTACTCACTTGAGACTCTGGCCCATGTGGATACACTGTGTCTGGACAAGACGGGAACCCTTACAGACGGAAAGCTAAATGTCAGCAATGTCATCTATCTGGGAGAAAAC
This sequence comes from Candidatus Allocopromorpha excrementigallinarum, assembly GCA_018714925.1. Classification (GTDB taxonomy): domain Bacteria; phylum Bacillota; class Clostridia; order Peptostreptococcales; family Anaerovoracaceae; genus Lentihominibacter; species Lentihominibacter excrementigallinarum. The sequence goes on along the minus strand of DVMP01000012.1, from coordinate 2,081 downwards.
ACAGACAGGGCTTCAGCCGAGATACTTGTCGCGGCCTACATGGCTTCCTCTTATGACAATAACGCCACTATGGAGGCTTTGAAGAAAGCCTTTCCTCCTGAGGGAAAGCTGGCGGCAGCCAACGTAATACCATTTTCATCCAAAAGAAAATGGGGAGCCGTAGCCTTCAGGGGAATGGGTACTGTATTTACAGGCGCGCCGGAAAGGATACTGGGAGGAAATGAAAAAAGAGCAGAGGAATATCTTGAGAAGGGATATCGAGTAGTTGCCATCGGATACAGTTCAGAAATATGGTATGATGAAAATTCTCTTCCTGTAAGAATAACTCCTCTTTTTATGGTAGTCCTCGAGGATACAATACGCAGGAACGCCGCCGAGACCCTCAATTATTTCTACAGAGAGGGAGTGGATGTGAAAATAATCTCCGGAGATCATGTGAAGACTGTTTCGGCTGTCGCGCGCAAGGCGGGGCTGAGGCGCTGGAAGGATGCGGTTGACCTGGCTGAACTGGGGGAGACGGTGGATTACGACGCCATAGCAGTAAGATACGCTGTCTTCGCCAGAGTGACGCCAAAGCAGAAGGAAGAGCTTGTAAAGGCCATGAAGCGGCAGGGCCGCTGTGTGGCAATGACGGGAGATGGAGTAAATGATCTGCTGGCTTTAAGAGAGGCGGACTGCTCCATAGCTGTAGCGGAAGGGAGCGATGCCAGCAGACAGATATCTCAGATAGTGCTCCTGAACTCTGACTTCACTTATCTGCCTCAGGTGGTGCTTGAGGGGAGAAAGGTTATAAATAATGTGACTCGTACAGCGGGAGTGTTTTTTATAAAGACCATATATTCTGTCTTGCTGTCGATATTCTGTCTCATTTTAAATATTCCGTTTCCTTTTATTCCTATACAGATTACCCTGGTGGATGCGGCTATGGAGGCATGGCCGTCCTTCCTTACCATTGCAGAGTCTGATACCGGGAGGATAGAAGGAAGCTTTCTGAAAAAATCACTGATGAACGCTCTGCCCTTTGCGGCGGCAGTAACCGGCATGGTGATATTCGCACGTCTTCTGCCCTTCTCATGGTCTCAGACAGGAACTGTAATGTACCTGCTGCTGATACTTGTAACTACGGCGGCAGTTGTGAAAAGCTGCGTGCCTTTTACAAAGCTGAGAGTGTTCATATGTGCCTCCATGATAGCCGGCACCTTCGGAGGCCTTTATATACTGCCCTCTCTCTTCGAAATATCGACGGTTACCTTCAGTATGGCCTTGAGCACAGGTCTCATTTTTGCCGCGGGACTGATCTTTATTCTGATACTGTTTAGACTCACAAAAGCTCTGCGGAACAAAAATAACTTGACCGGTTGTTACCACCGGATAGTATAAAGAACCCTTCGGCCCGATACCGAAACGAACATGTTACTCTCAACGAGATCATTGAGGCCAACCATCAGAAAGCCTTATAGGGACAGAAAGTTTTTATATTCTGTTTAAACCTGTATTAAAGGCTGTTTATACCTCCTTGTTACATTGATATCAGAAAAAACAAGGAGGTATTTATATGATATCTGTAGTAATAATACCGGCCTATAACCCTGATGAGGCGCTGGTGCGGATAGTGAAGGAGCTGAGTGAAAGGAGGATACTGCCTGTGGTTGTGGACGACGGCAGCGAAGAAGAGTCTCAAAAGATATTTGATGAGATATGTGAGGAGTGTATAATTCTCCATCATGAAAAAAACAAAGGAAAGGGCGCGGCTGTTAAAAGCGCCATGTCATATATTAAGGGTGAGCTGTGGGGCTTTGATACCATAGGGATTATGGATGCTGACGGACAGCACAGAACAGAAGACATGGCAAGGCTCCTGGACTTTTCCAGAAATCACAGAAAGGCTCTGTCTCTGGGAGTGCGGGCGGTGGGAAAGGATATACCGCTAAGGTCAAGAATGGGAAATACTATTACCAGAAAGGTATTCCGGCTGGTAAGCGGAAAGGAAGTGTCTGATACGCAGACAGGGCTGAGAGCCTTTGACACAGAGCTTTTACAGGCTTTAATGTCCGTAAAGGGGGAGCGTTATGAGTATGAAA
>DVMP01000124.1 GCA_018714925.1 Candidatus Allocopromorpha excrementigallinarum | reverse complement strand
AGAAACGGAAACAAGAGTGGGCGTTGTTTCTGAATGAAAGAAATCGCATTACCTACAACGAACTTTGCAGAAAGTGCAGTAATGACTGCAAGCAGAGTTTCCGCTGTATGTGAATGTCAATGAAAAAGTTTACCACGTGACATTGAATTAGTTTACCACTCTGACAGTGAAATTCTTTACCAATATCACAGAAATGACATTCAAAAAGTTTACCACTCGTGACACTGAAAATGTTTACCATTTGCCAGTGAAAGAGTTTACCACATTTGTGCTAATTACGGGGAATGTCGGAAATGACACCCCCCCGAAATATCAGACATCAGTCTGAGCTGCAAGTTCAGCTCTGTATGGATGTTCTGAGTTCATATTTAATACGTGCGAACGGAAAGTCAATCGGTCGATCAATGCCGTAACCATGGCCTGGTTTTCAAACATTGATGTCCAATCTGAAAATTTCAGATTGGTAGAAACGATCACACTCTTTCGTTCGGATCTATCTGCAACAACTTTAAAAAGAAGTTCAGATTGATGGCGGTTAAAGGTCAAATAGCTAAGCTCATCAATGATAAGAAGATCTGCTCTTGCAATCTGTTTTTCTAACTTCATGAGCCTATGGTTGTCCTGTGCCTCAATCAGTTCGTTGGATAAATTGGCTGCAGTAAAAAACTTAACATTGAATCCCTGCATGCAGGCTTTGATGCCCAGAGCAATGGACAAATGAGTCTTGCCTGTACCGGGGTTTCCAATCATGATGATATTTTGATTTTTTGCCACGAAGTCACAGGAGGCTAATTCATGTATCAAAGATTGGTCGATATGCTCCAGTCTGGTGCAATCGAATTCATCTAAGGTTTTCATATATGGGAATTTAGCGGCTTTGACCTTACGCCTTCTGGTGCTTTCTTGCCTGGAATCCAATTCGGATTTCATAAGAGCAATCAGAAAATCCTCATAACTTTTATCATGTTCCAGCTGTCTGATGATGTCCGGATACTGATTAAAAGTTGGCGTACGGAGCAATTTGGCATAATGTTCGATGGTTTGTGTTTTCAGGATATCCATTAGCTCACCCCGCATTTCTGATCATAGATCTTAAGATCGGGTAATTGCACAGGAATTTCCTTTTTCATATAGATAACATTTGATTCCGGAACTTCATGCAGATGTGCACGTATCATATCTACTGTAGGGACCACACCTGAAGGCAGCTCTGCTTTTATCGCCAGGATCCGGTCTTCGCCATAATCCACACAAAGGCGTAAAAGCTTGACCATTTCTTTGTTGCCACCGGGCAGAAGTTTACCCCAGTCAAGGAGTTCCTTGGTGATGTTTTCGCGGACCGGCTTTGCCTGAAATGCAGATCTTGGCTTACGCTCAATTAGATCTATGTAATGCTCCAGGCGATATTCTGTTTTGCCTGTTGCGTAGATCCTATCGAAAGTAGCAATCACAGCACCCTCATAGAAAATCAGAACTTCGTTAGCATATCCTTTTACGGTAACATCTTTACGAAGGTATTTAGTAGGAACAGAGTAGTTGTTCTTTTCAAATCTAACAGTTGAATAATCACCCACCATGTGTGTGACTGTGTTGCTCGTATCATAGCGGAATTCTGGGATCCTACGCAGAAAGATCTTTTCATCTTTGTATGCATCATATACGGATTGCTCGCGACCGGGAACATTATGTGAGCAGCGATATTTGATACAGTCATTGATCAGATTATGATTCAGTTCACTGATCGAAGATACACGTGGAACCGGCACCATGAAATTACGTCTTGCAAAACCAACAAGATTTTCAACAAGACCTTTTTCGTTACCACTGGCTATGTTACAAAAATCAGTTTGGAAAGCATAATGTGCAGCAAAGGAACGATACCCTTTTGTTGCCTTTGCGTGAAGACCAAAACCTTCACTTACTGCAACTTTAGCATTATCGAATATGAGTCTTCTTGGTATGCCGCCGAAGTGATCAAACATACGCTGCTGGGCTTCCAGAAACGATTCCATGTTCTGAGAGTAAAACGCCTGAACGAATATATCGCAGCTGTAGCATAATCTGCCGCAGAAGAAATTGATTTTGGTCCGGGTATCATTGATATACACCGTGGCTTCGCCCCAGTCTATCTGAATAGCATCGCCCATATCATATTCTAATGGGATATCAGCCTGTGCCGGCACATGGTGCGCGTTGCGAAGCTGGCGAACTGCTTCTCGTACAGCAGAATAGGAACCTGTAAAACCATATTCTGAAACAAGCCTGTCATAAATTCTTTTGGCAGTGTGCTTTTGTTTTTTCAGGTTTTCTTCCTGATCCTGCCTGAAGCAGCTTAAGATAAAGTTTGTTACATCATCGGTAATGACATTACATTTCCGATTGTATGTTTTGCGTACATCAGGGTGGGTATCACCTTGACAGTACTTTTTAACGGTTTGGCGTGATATGCCAAGCCTTGCAGCAATTGCTCGCTGCGATTCTCCTTCTTCATAGAGGGAGCGAATTTTTTCGTAAATATCCACTTCGATAATCACCTTTCATCATCTCCTTGTAGATTTTTAGTTGCTTAAATTCTACAAGAAATATATTCAAAGGTGGTAAACTAATTCGCTGTCAAACAACGCTGAAGTGGCTCACTTTCAGAGTATCATTTACAATAAAATAAAAATACGCGGGGCAAGGGTTCACAATTTAAAAAACATAGATGTGGACGTGCCTCTTAATAAGATCGTGGGAATCGCGGGAGTGTCGGGATCGGGAAAATCATCTCTGGCTCTGGGAGTCCTTTACGCTGAAGGCTCCAGGAGGTACCTCGACGCCCTGTCGGCCTATACCAGGCGCAGGATGACTCAGGCTCCCAGGGCCCAGGTGGATGAGGTCCTTTATATCCCGGCGGCTCTGGCCCTGAGACAGCGCCCGGGAGTGCCGGGAATCAGGAGCACCTTTGGGACGGGGACAGAGCTTTTAAACAGTCTGCGGCTTATGTTTTCGCGGATGGCAAGTCACAGATGCCCCAACGGCCATTACGTGGAGCCTTCCATTGATGTGGCCGCTGAAAAGCCTCTCCGCTGTCCTGTATGCGGCGAGGTGTTTTACGGCCCCTCAGCGGAGGAGCTGTCCTTTAACAGTCAGGGAGCGTGTCATACCTGCGACGGTACGGGAGTGGTATGGACTGTTGATGAGTCAAAGCTGGTTCCCGACGAGTCTCTTTCCATTGATGAAGGAGCCGTGGCTCCATGGAAATCTCTTATGTGGTCCCTTATGACAGATGTATGCAGAGAAATGGGAGTTCGTACGGATATTCCTTTCCGGGATCTCACTGAAAGAGAAAAGGAGATAGTATACCACGGACCGGCTGAAAAGAAGCACATATTTTATCAGAACAAAAACTCCGGCCAGAGCGGAGAGCTGGATTTTACATATTACAGCGCGGTGCATACAGTGGAAAACGCCCTTTCCAGGGTGAAGGACGAAAAAGGCCTGAAAAGAGTGGAAAGGTTCCTTAAAAAGGGAAGCTGTCCTAACTGCAGGGGAACCCGTCTGTCAGAGAGAGCCAGAGCCCCGAGGCTTATGGGAATGTCTCTTGATCAGGTATGCGCCATGACCCTTAAGGAAGCGGACGCCTGGGTAAAGAGAGTACCGGAAGCTCTTCCCGGGGAGATGAGGGATATGGCTGAAAGTATAGGCGGCTCCTTTCATATTTCTTCCCAAAGGCTTCTGGATCTGGGACTGGGATATCTTACCCTTGACAGGCCATCCTCCACACTTTCCACAGGGGAGAGACAGAGGATGCAGCTGGCGAGGGCTGTTCGCAACAGAACCACAGGAGTCCTCTATGTGCTTGACGAACCGTCTATAGGACTGCATCCCGCCAATTTAAAGGGGCTTGAAGGTGTTATAGATGATCTGAAGGCTGACGGGAATTCAGTGGTGCTGGTGGATCACGACACACAGCTTCTGTCAAAGACAGACTGGATCATAGAAATGGGTCCCGGCGCGGGAGCGGAAGGTGGAAAAGTAATCGGCGAGGGTACTCCCGGTAAGCTTGAAGGGATGTCCGGTTCAAAAATAGGACCCTTTCTCAGGGGAGAAGAGATAGGCTCAAAGCCTGAAGAGGGAAAGAAAAGGGAGATTTTCAGTGAAGGCCGCATAAGTATTTCCACGGGAAATATACATACGGTTAAGCCTGTTGAGGCGGTTTTTCCCAAAGGCAGGCTGACGGCGGTTACAGGAGTTTCGGGCTCGGGAAAGACTACTCTTGTTCTGGAAAGTCTCATACCGGGCCTTGAGGCCGCGGCAGCGGGAGGGAAAATGCCGGAGCATGTGAAGCAGGTGGATCCCGGCGGCATAAAGAGGGTAAGGCTTGTAGACGCGACACCGATAGGTATAAATGTCAGATCAACGGTAGCCACCTACGCCAATGTTCACGATGAGCTGAGGAAGATATTCGCAAAAACCAGGGAAGCTAAGGAAAGAGGATATAAAAGGGGAGATTTTTCATACAACACGGGAAGGCTGCGGTGCCCTGTATGCGACGGTACAGGAACCATAAGCCTTGACGTTCAGTTTCTTCCCGACGTGGATATAACATGTCCTCAGTGCAGGGGCGCCAGGTATTCCAAGGAGGCGGAAGAAATACGCTGTCCTATGGGAGAAGGGTCCTATTCGCTGCCGGAGCTTATGGCCATGGATGTGAAAAGCGCTCTCAGAGTATGCGGTGATATGAGGCTGGTGAGAAAAAGGCTTCAGATACTGGAGGACCTCGGTCTGGGATATCTTACCTTGGGAGAACAGACCCCGGGCCTTTCAGGTGGAGAGGCTCAGCGTCTCAAGCTGTCTGAGGAGCTGGGCACCGCGGGAGAAGAGTCTCTCTTTGTCTTTGACGAGCCCACTATAGGACTGCATCCTCTTGATGTAAAAAAGCTGATGGAGGTATTTAAGACCCTGATAGACAACGGCGCTACTGTTATAGTAATAGAGCATGATCCATATGTGATACGCGGCGCAGACTATGTGATAGACATGGGGCCCGGAGGCGGAGAAGAAGGAGGGCGTATAGTGGCGGCGGGAACGCCTGAAGATATAAGGAGATCATCTGAGAGCATTACGGGCAGATTTATTTAAAGACGGAGGGAGGAATAAAAATGCCGATAAAAGGAGGACTGATGGCGCCTCATCCACCTTTGATAATACCGGAGGTGGGGCGCGGACAGGAAAGGAAGATACAGGCCACCATAGACGGATATTATAAAGGCGCCGAAAGGCTGGCCTCATGGGAGCCGGAAACCGTAGTGGTAATATCGCCCCATACGGTTATGTACGCCGATTATTTTCATATTTCTCCGGGAAAGGGCGCTGCCGGTGATTTCGGACAGTTCGGCGCTCCTCAGGTCAGTATAAAGACAAGATACGACAGAGAGCTTGTGGAGGCGTTGGCATCCTGTGCCGAAAAGGAAGGAATTCCCGCGGGAACCATGGGAGAGAGGGACAGGCGGCTTGATCACGGCGCCATGATACCTCTCTGGTTTCTGAATCATTTTATTAAGGATTATATGACAGTGAGAATCGGACTTTCGGGGCTTCCTCTTTCTCTTCACTACAGACTTGGAAGGTGCATACAGAAGGCCGCGGAAATGTGCGGCAGAAGAATTGCCGTAATCGGAAGCGGAGATCTTTCTCACAAGCTGAAGGAGGAAGGGCCCTACGGGTTTCAGAAGGAAGGCCCGCAGTATGACGAAAGAATAATGGAGGTTATGGAAAAGGCCGACTTCGGGCAGCTCTTTGATTTTTCGGAAGACTTCTGTGAAAAGGCGGCAGAATGCGGCCACCGCTCCTTTGTTATTATGGCGGGAGCCCTTGACCGGCTGTCCGTCAGGGCTGAGAAGCTGTCATATGAGGGGATTTTCGGCGTAGGATACGGCCTATGCACCTATGAAACCGCGGGAAACGCTCCTGAAAGAGATTTTTTGGGAGAATATGAGAAAAAGGTAAAGAGGGATGCGGAAAAGAGACGTGCCGGGGAGGATCCATATGTATCTCTCGCCCGTCTGACAGTAGAGCGCTATGTGAATACAGGAAAGAAAATCACCGTGCCTGAGGGGCTCCCTGAGGAAATGTATGAGAAAAGAGGAGGCGTCTTTGTGTCGCTGAAGGAGGAGGGACGCCTTCGCGGGTGTATCGGCACTGTCGCTTCCGTAAGAAAAAATCTGGCTGAGGAAATAATAGAAAACGCTGTAAGCGCCGCCTCAAGGGATCCAAGATTTCATGAGGTGGAGCCCTGGGAGCTGGACAGGCTGGTTTACAGTGTGGATGTGCTGGGTGACGCGGAGGAGATATTCTCTCTCAAAGAGCTTGACCCAAAGAGATACGGGGTCATTGTCACCAGAAAAGGAAACAGAGGCCTTCTGCTTCCCAACCTCGAGGGAGTGGATACTGTGGAGGAGCAGCTGTCCATAGCAAAGAGAAAGGCCGGAATACCGGAAAGAGCTGAAGATATAAAAATAGAGAGGTTTGAGGTGGTGAGACATAAGTGACGGATAATAAAAGCGCTGCCGTCTGCTCTGTGTGCGGACACAGCTGCCGTCTTCGGGAGGGGCAGTACGGTCTGTGCGGCGCGAGAAAAAACAGGAATGGAAAAATTGTCTGTATCAATTACGGAAGGATAACCTCTCTGGCTCTTGATCCTGTGGAAAAAAAGCCGCTGGCCCGTTTTTTTCCCGGAAGCCGCGTCCTTTCCGCAGGAAGCTTCGGATGTAATATGTCATGTCCCTTCTGCCAGAATCACCAAATATCAAAGGATATTCCCCTTGACAGGGAGGCAGAGGGAGAATACCGCCGGGTTTCATCTGAGGAGCTGGTAAGGGTGGCTGAGGAATACAGAAGCAGAGGGAATACAGGCATAGCCTTTACCTATAACGAGCCTCTTGTGGGCTGGGAGTTTGTAAGGGACACCGCAAGGCTGGCACAAAAAAGAGGGCTGAAAAGCATTATGGTGACAAACGGCTTCGGCGCGGTTTCCATCCTTGAGGAGCTGCTTCCTTACATAGACGCCATGAATATAGATCTCAAGGGATTTACAGAAGAATATTACGAAAAGCTGGGAGGAAGTCTGGAAATGGTAAAGGCCTTCATAGAGAGGGCTGCCGCGGAGTGTCATGTGGAGCTGACAACTCTCGTTGTTCCCGGTGAAAACGACAGTGAGGAGGAGATGGATAATGAGGCGCGGTGGATAGCTTCTGTTGACCATAATATTCCTCTTCATGTGACGAGATTTTTTCCCATGTATAAAATGAAGGACAGAAGGGCCGCGGATGTGAGGAAAGTATATGCGCTGAAAAGAACAGCGGAGAAATATCTGAAATACGTTTATACAGGAAACTGCTGAGGTTCAGGATTATGTACAGAAGAGGAAGCTTACAGGACTGCGAAGGCGTCTACAGGCTGATATGTGAAATGGAGGAGGAAGCTCTTCCTTACGGGATATTTAAAGAAATATATGAAGAAAATATAAGAAGCGGGGATCATATCTTTCTCATATGGGAGGAGGAAAATGTTCCCGCGGGAGTAATACATCTGCGCTTTGAAAGGCAGCTGCATCATTGTGAAAAAATAGGGGAGATAATGGAGCTGGCTGTCAGCTCCCGGTGGAGATGCGGAGGAATCGGAGCAAAGCTTATGAGAGCCGCCGAGGAGACGGCTTCAGAGGAGGGAAGTCCTCAGATAGAGGTGGCCTGCAATGAGAGACGGACAGGAGCCCACAGGTTTTATATGAGAGAGGGCTTTGAAAAGTCCCACGGCAAATTTTCCAAGAGGCTGAATCTGCCTGACTGAATTAAAAAGGACAGAAGACGCGCCCGGATGTTTTAAGGGCGCGACTCTGTCTGTCGTCAAAACACGCCTTTGGCGCGGTCTATCTGCAGTGGCGGAAGGTAAGGGGACCGCCGGAAGGCTCAGCGGCACTGTGGCGGCGTGAAATCATTGCAGCCGCAGCCGCAGTCGTCAGATGGCGGCGGGCCGCATGGATCGCAGCACGGGTTTGTAACGCAAGTGTTTGATGTAGACGCGCAGCTGCGGGAGTTATTTCTGTTATCAGTTCTTTCAGGAAAGAGGCCGGGGCAGTTGATTATGCCGGCGCTGTCCTCCTGAAGAGGAGCTTCGGCAAAGCCTGTGGTGAGAACACACAGCTGAACAGGAACAACTATTTTCTTTTCGCAGGCAACGCAGATGGCGATTATAAGGTTGGCGGTTATTTCTCCGTTAGGGCCTACGCACATATCCCTGGCCGCGTTGTTAGTGGCCAGTCTGCATGTAAAGGCGGCGTTTGACAGCTCGGTAAGACGAGGCATAACGGCGGAATTTGTGGTGCTTGGCATACACAGCTCGAAAAAGTTGGTGAGTACGAGAGGATTGGCTGCCGGAGCGATGCTTACCTCGGCGCATACTGTCATGGTGGTTTCCCTGCCGCAGTTGTCACATACAGCAAGATCTATGTAGACAACTATGTCGCCCCACATTCTGACGTTTTGCGTTCCGAACACGGGAGTGCCGCAGCCTGTGTCATCGCAGGAGCTGGTGTCGGCGAAGAGGATTTTTTCCGAAGGTACGCCGTCAGGACCGATGGTCTCCACTACGCCGTTGCAGTCGTTGACAAAGTAAGCGCCGGAGATGCCGGTTTCCATGTCAAGGGTAAGGTTGCTGCAGTCGTTGGCATTGCACGGGTCGAATACCTTTTTGCATCTGATGTCTATTATTCTGCTGACAGTATAGCCGCATGGTATGGCAGGAGTAAAGGTGAGACCCTGAACGGTTTTCATTCCCTGAAGGTTGAATCTTACGGCGTCGTATACGCTTTGAACATAGATGGGAGTGGACTTTACGTCGTCGAGACTGCCGCTGAAGCTGCAGAGCTCGTGAGCGCCGCAGCACTGATCATTGGAAGCGGTTTGTGATGTACAAAAACAATTCATCTTTTACCTCCTTAATATGGTATCAGTAATATGAATTATGTGGAATTGTTCACTGGCAGTATATGAAAAGCCGCGGGTTTGTGTTACAATACATAGTAATTTCAGAGAAAGGCAGTTTAAAATGGTAAAAACTAAAAAACTTAAATGCGGAGTTACTCTTATAACGGAAAAAACCGATTATGTACAGTCGGCAGCCCTGGGAATATGGGTAAAGGCCGGAGCGGCCGATGAGGATGACAGAGTGTCGGGAGTCTCCCATTTTATTGAGCATATGATGTTCAAGGGAACGGAGACAAAGACAGCCAGGGAAATAGCCTGTGAAGTGGACAGGATAGGGGGCATGTTCAACGCCTTTACGGGAAAAGAGGCCACATGCTATTATATTAAAACTCTGTCCTCAAATATATGCGCGGGAGCGGAGATACTAATAGACATGCTTACGTCCTCAAGGTTTGATGAGGAAGAAATGAACAAGGAGCGCAAGGTTATATGCGAGGAAATAAAAATGGTAAAGGACAGCCCTGACGACGATGTTTACGACACCATCTCAGAGCTGGTTTCCAGCGGAAATCCCCTTGGCAGAAGTATTCTGGGAACACCTGAGAGCCTTGAAGGCATAGACAGAGAAAAGCTTACGGGCTATCTGAGGGAAAACTACGCCAGAGACAGCATAACAGTCGCCGTGGCCGGAAACTTTGACGAGGAAAAAATCGAAGAGCTTTTTGAGAAAAGGCTCCTCTGCCTTCCGGAAAGGAAGATGGTGAAGAAAACAGAGCTTAAGCCTTACAGACAGAGCTTTGACGTAAAGGTGAGAGATATAGAGCAGACTCACATCTGTCTCGCCACACCGGCGGTTTCCATGGCGGATGAAAGATATTACGCCTTTGTGCTTATGAACAGCATACTGGGCGGGAGCATGAGCTCAAGGCTGTTTCAGAATATAAGGGAGGAAAAGGGGCTGGCCTATTCCGTATGCTCCATGAATATATTTTCCAGCTACTGGGGATTTTTCAGCGTTTACGCGGGAGTCGCCCATGACAAGGCTGAGGACGCCTTAAATGCCATAAAGCATGAGCTTGAGGAGCTGAGGGAAAAGGGCGTTACTGAGGAAGAGCTGGCAATGGCAAAGGAGCAGATGAAAAGCTCATATATATTCGGTCTTGAAAATATAAACAGCAGGATGTTTTCCATAGGAAAGAATCAGCTGCTTCTTGAGAGGGTATGCACAGCCGAGGAGGTTCTGGGCGCCTTTGACAGGGTGAGCCGTGACGATGTGAGGTCTGCCGCTGAAATCATAGGAGATTATTCCTCATACTGCGGCGCCGCCGTTACAGGAAGGGAATTTGATCTTGAAAGGCTGGTGAAAGCATGATTATAAAGGTAAGGACACTTTCGGGCAGTCTGCCGGACTATGCAACACAGGGCTCCGCGGGTATGGATATAAAGGCCTTTGTCAGCGAGCCTGTAGTCCTGGGGCCGGGAGAAAGGGCCCTTATTCCCACGGGACTTTTTATGGAGATCCCCGCGGGGCATGAGGTTCAGATAAGAGCAAGAAGCGGTCTTGCTATAAAGTACGGCATCGGACTGGTCAACGGGACAGGCACCATAGACAGCGACTACAGAGGAGAGATAAAGGTACCCCTGATAAACTGGGGGAGCGAGCCCTTTACCGTTAAAAACGGAGACAGAATAGCTCAGATGGTTGTGGCCAAATATGAAAAGGCCTCTCTTGAAGAGGTGGACAGTGTGTCGGATACGGAAAGAGGCGGAGGCGGATTCGGTCATACGGGAATCTGATATAAATATATCAAAATTAAGATCTGTCGCATATACTACCGTGAGGTGGTGTAAATGACAGATTTTTTATTGCTGGATCGGCTGGGCGAGCTTATACGAAAGATGGAAAGACCGCGGCTTTTATACAGAAAGGGAGTTGCGGCTGAAGGATATTTTCGCCCATATGTGTCCTGGTCGGATTACACGAAGGCAGGCATACTCTCCGATCCGGAGGAGGTCACTCCTGTGGCGGCGAGGTTTTCCTCCATGACCGGAGACAGGGGAACTCCAGACACAGCCCGCGGCATAAAGGGGCTTGCCGTGAAATTTTCCGGCCGGCGGGAACAGTGGGATCTCATATGTCAGAGTCTTCCTGTGTTTTTCATAAACCGGGAGAAAAAGTTTCCCGAGCTCAGAGACGCTATGACTGTAAGGGAAAGCTTCGACAGAATTCACAGGGAAAGGTTCTGGAAATTTGTTACTGACAATCCGGAATCCGTTAACTGCGCCGTAAGACTTTTCTCATGGCAGGGAATAAGGGATTCCTTTGTTGACATCACATGGTATTCCGTAAACACATATGTATGGGAAAACAAAGAGGGAAAAAGATTTCTTGTAAGGTATAAATGGAAGCCCATCCTTTCCGGAAGGGAAAAGACAGGGAGAAAAACAGACAGAATACGGGCGGAGTTTATGGCAGGCTTTGATCCGGACAGATGTGAGGAGGAGCTGAGGGACCGTATGGAAAGAGGGATCTTTCCCTCCTTTGAGCTTCAGGTACAGATAAGAAGTTGGAGTGAGGATGAGGAGGAAGTAAAGAGAACCCTTCACTGGGAGGAGGAGCTTTATACTCCGCTGCCTGCGGGAGTGATGAAGCTTACGAAAATTTTGAGGCCGGAGGAAGGAGGAGAAGAGAATATGTTTTTTCTTCCCGGCAGAACAGCTGAAGGAATGGGTATTTATGAAGACGAGTTTTCACGTGTAATGGATTACGCTCATAAGGCGGGAGCTCTTGAGAGAGGAGGAAAGCCTTGAAGGAATTTTATCAGGCGGGCCGGTTTTACAGGTCCCTTTCACCTGAGGAGAGGGAGGATCTTGCCGAAGCAGTGGCCGAGAATATATTCTTCCTGGATGAGGAGCTGCAGGAAAAGGTGGTCCTTCTCCTTGAAAAGGCCGACAGAGAGCTGGGAAATAAGGTAAAAGAGAAAAACAGAAGGTAAATTCATGTTTACAGACAGGGAAAAGATATGTATCATTAATACTGAGAAGAGAAAGAAAAGAGGAAAAAATGTTAATAAGAGAAGAACTGGAAAAAAGAGAATTTCTCTTCCTTTCTGAGTACGCTGTCAAGGCTTCGGAGTCAAAGGGACGTCTTATGCCCGAGGAAAAGTGTACCGTGAGAACGGATTTTCAGAGGGACAGAGACAGAATAGTCCATTCAAAGGCCTTCAGAAGGCTTATGCATAAAACCCAGGTGTTTCTGGCTCCGGAGGATGATCATTTCAGAACCAGACTCACTCATACCATAGAGGTTTCACAGATAGCCAGGACCATAGCCAGGGGCGCCGCTCTTAACGAGGATCTGGCAGAAGCTATAGCCATGGGCCATGATCTGGGGCACACTCCCTTCGGACACAGCGGAGAGACCATACTCAATGAAATATATCCCGGAGGATTTAAGCATAACGTGCAGAGCCTCAGAGTTGTAGATGTTCTGGAGTCCTCAGCAAGCCTCAGAAGGGGTATGAATCTCACATATGAGGTTCGCGACGGCATTCTCAATCACACGGGAAATGTGACGCCGAAGACCCTTGAAGGCCAGGTGGTTAAAATCAGCGACAGGATAGCCTATATTAATCACGATATAGACGACGCCATAAGAAGCGGCGTTATAACATCAAAGGATCTGCCTGAAGAGAGCATTAAGGTGCTGGGAGACACTCACAAGAAGAGAATAGATACCCTTGTAAAGGACATGATCGAAAATACCGCCGGAAGCTCCAGGGCCTCTCTGAGCGAGGAAAAGGCGGAGGCCATGGACGAGCTGAGAACATATATGTTTAAAAACGTCTATCACAGCGAAAATGTAAAAAAGGCGGAGGACATGGACAAGGTCAGAATTATAATCACGTCTCTTTACGATTATTTTCTCGAGCATCCGGAAAAGCTTCCAAAGGACGGCCCCGCAGAGGAGGAAGGAAATACAGCGGAGCTGGTGAAGGATCATATAGCGGGGATGACCGACAGATACGCCATAAATCTTTACAATGAACTCTTTGTGGCCAAGGGATGGAGATAGAAGCCTTTATACGATAATATGATGTAACTTTTTTCATTTTTTTTCGTCGGGAAAAAAGGAAAAGAGGTTCTTTTGTCGTATATAGAAATAAGAAGGTATACGAGGGGTAAAAGTGAAGTCAGGCAGCAGAATAAATATAGTCGATGAAATTAAAAGCAGGTGTAACATTGTAGACGTTGTAGGCAGAGTCGTACCTCTGAAAAAAGCAGGGAACAACTACAAAGGAATCTGTCCGTTTCACAATGAAAAGACACCTTCTTTTGTTGTTTCTGAGGAAAAACAGATATATACCTGCTTTGGATGCGGCGCTACGGGAGATGTTATAAGCTTTGTGGAAAGGTACTATAACACTGATTTCCGGGGAGCTGTGGAGATGCTGGCCAGGGAGTACGGCATAAGCCTTGAGGGCGCCTTCAGAAACGATGGTGAAAGGGATGCCCTTTATGAAATAAACCGTCAGGCGGCCGTGTTTTTTTACAGGGCCATGAGACAGCAGGCCAATCCCGGCTATACATATATGAAAAAACGTGGAATATCTGAGGATATTCTCAATAAATTCGGCATAGGATACGCTGACGGAGAGTGGACGAGCCTCTACGACCATCTGAAAAAAAAGGATGTTCCCGATGAAAAAATGGAGGAGCTGGGGCTTGTTTCCAGATCAAAGGGCAGATATTTCGATAAGTTCAGAAACCGTGTGATCTTCCCAATAATCAATACCAGGGGAAGGGTAATAGGGTTCGGAGGAAGGGCAGTGGGAGACGGAGAGCCGAAGTATTTAAACTCTCAGGAGTCCGCGGCCTTTCAGAAAAAAAACAACCTCTACGGACTTAATCTGACTAAAAAGGATGTCAGCGGCGAGGACAGGATAGTTCTTGTGGAAGGATATATGGACGCGGTGTCCCTTTATCAGTCCGGCATAAGGAATGTGGCCGCTTCTCTGGGAACAGCTCTTACGGAGAATCAGGCGAGACTTATAAAGCGTTACACAAAAAATGTAATACTTTCCTATGACGCCGATAAGGCGGGGCAGACGGCAGCCTTCAGAGGCGTTGACGTTCTCTACGGGGAAGGGTGCAGGCCTAAGGTTCTGAAGGTTACCGACGGAAAGGACCCTGATGAGTTTATAAAAAAGAAGGGAAAGTCCGCTTTTCTTGAGCTTATGGATGAGGCCGCTTCCTACGGAGACTTTAAAATAGACTTTCTCAGGAGAGAGTATGACCTTGAGGATGAGCAGCAGAGAGTGGACTTTGTGAGCCGGGTCGTGGAAGAGGTTCTCCTGAAGATGAAGCCTGTAGAGGCGGATATATACATAAAAAAGCTGGCTGACGCCACGGGGATTTCCCAGGGAGCTATAAGATTTGAATATACAGGCAATAATAGTCAGGAAAAGGACGCTGCAGCCCGGAGAGAAAAAAGACAGGAGGGTGAGCAGGCTGAGGGAGAGGGAATCTCTATGGTGGAGAGAGACCTTATAAGCCTTATGCTTAAAGACGACAGGTTTGTACACATCCCTGAGGATGTTGAACGGGAAGCCTTCAGAAGCCGTGCTGCCCGGGACATCAGAAGGGCGATAATATCGGAGGGAGAAGGGTCGCGGCCTTTTGATATTACCCTGATGGCAGAGTCCCTTGATGAGGAAAGCGCGGCCTGTCTCAGAAGCATAGAGGAGTCCATGGGCAGGGGAAGCATTCCCCATGGAAAGGAAGAGAAGGTCTTTTCAGAGTGCATAGAAAAAGTGCGCGGCGATATGCTTAAGAGAGAGGAAAAAGAGATAATAACAAGACTTTCCATGGCAGATGAGGAAGAGAACGAGCAGGAAATAATCAGACTTACGGAAGCTCTTATTGATATACAGAAAAAGATACGGAATAAAGGGGGTCATACAGTTAATGAACGCGGATAAAACAAAGGATGGCATCATGGAAAAAGACGAAACAAAGGATAAAGAGCTGGCTGAATTCAAGGAAAAGATCAGCAGAATAAAAGAGGGTATTACGGAGGCTGCGGAGGATGAGGGCGAGGACGCTGTCCTCGATGAGGACTCGAAAAAGCAGGTTATTAAGGACCTGACCGAAAAGGCTGCCGCCAAAGGCAGAAAAACCCTGTCATACACAGAAATATCAGACAGACTGGGAGATATTGAAATCGACAAGGACCAGATGGATGAAATATACGACGCGCTTATGGGCAGGGGCATAGAGGTCACCATGGATAACGAGCCCGATGACATAGAGCTGATGGAGATTGAGGACGATGAGGTGGACGACCCTGAGGTGGATGCCGTTATCGCCGAAAATCCCGACGCCAAGGAAATAGATCTGGAAGCCACCATATCCAAGAACATAGCTGTCGATGATCCTGTGCGGATGTATCTGAAGGAAATAGGAAAGGTTCCGCTTCTTACGGCTCAGGAGGAGATCGACCTTGCCAAGAGAATGGAGGAGGGCGATGAATACGCCAAGCAGAAGCTTTGCGAGGCCAACCTTCGTCTTGTGGTAAGCATCGCCAAAAAGTATGTGGGAAGAGGCATGCTGTTTCTTGACCTTATTCAGGAAGGAAATCTGGGGCTCATAAAGGCAGTGGATAAATTCGACTGGACAAAGGGATATAAATTCAGCACTTATGCCACCTGGTGGATAAGGCAGGCCATAACCAGGTCCATAGCCGATCAGGCCAGAACCATAAGAATACCTGTGCACATGGTGGAGACCATAAACAAGCTTATAAGAGTGTCAAGGCAGCTTCTCCAGGAGGAGGGAAGAGAGCCGACTCCCGATGAAATAGCCGAGGAAATGGGAATCTCGGTGGAAAAGGTAAGGGAAATTCTTAAAATCGCTCAGGAGCCTGTATCTCTGGAAACTCCCATAGGAGAAGAGGAGGACAGTCACCTGGGAGACTTCATACCTGACGATGACGCGCCCGCGCCTGCGGAAGCGGCAGCCTTCTCCATGCTGAAGGAGCAGCTGGTGGACGTTCTGGGAACTCTTACGGAAAGAGAGCAGAAGGTGCTTAAGCTCAGATTCGGGCTTGAAGACGGAAGGGCCAGAACCCTTGAGGAAGTGGGAAAGAGATTCGACGTTACAAGAGAAAGAATAAGACAGATAGAAGCTAAGGCTCTCAGAAAGCTGAGGCATCCTACAAGAAGCAAAAAGCTCAAGGATTATCTGGAGTAAAGGTAGAAAAAATGATAAAGCTAAGCGACAGGCTGCTTACCATCGCGGAGCGGCTGAAGAATTCCAAGACCATGGCCGACATAGGAACCGACCATGGTTTTTTACCTCTGTACCTTGTCTGTGAGAAGGGATTTGAAAAGGTTATAATGACGGATATAAGCCCTGACTCCCTTTCCAAAGCTGAAAAAAACGCGGGAGAACTTCTCACCGAAGAGAGCCTCAAAGATAAGGTTCAGATGAGGGTGGGAGACGGCATTGAGATCCTTTCACCGGGAGAGGTGGAGGCTGTGACAGTAGCGGGTATGGGAGGAAAGCTTATGAGGGATATACTTAAAAAAGACAGGGAGCTTTCTCTTTCCTTTAAAAAGCTGGTGCTGCAGCCGAGATCGGGCCAGGGTC
>DVMP01000123.1 GCA_018714925.1 Candidatus Allocopromorpha excrementigallinarum | reverse complement strand
GCAAATGTGTAATACAAGGAGGCAAAAGTGGGAAAAGCAATAGCTATTTTCAACCAAAAGGGAGGAGTAGGGAAAACAACCACCAATATAAATCTGGCTGCCTGCCTGGCCATGAAGGGGAAGAAGGTTCTTATTCTTGATATAGATCCCCAGGGGAACACTACCAGCGGAGTGGGGATATCAAAAAAGGATCTTAAAATTACTACTCATGAGATTCTTATAGAAGATGACTATGACCCAAGAGATGCCATTCTTCATACAGGAGTTGAAAATCTCGACATAATGCCCGCCAGTGTTCAGCTGGCAGGCGCTGAGGTGGAGCTTATAGAGCTGGCGGGACGTGAAAAAAGGCTTAAAAGAGCCATTGACGTATTAAAGCCCGACTACGATTATATATTTGTAGACTGTCCTCCTTCTCTGGGCATACTCACTATAAATTCTCTTACGGCTGTGGATTCGGTTCTCATACCTATACAGTGTGAGTTCTACGCCCTTGAAGGGGTAAGTCAGCTTATGAGCACCATAGACATAGTAAAGAGAAACATGAATCCTGAGCTTGAGATACAGGGTGTAATACTGAGCATGTTCGATGGAAGAACGAATCTGTCAATACAGGTTGTGGAGGAAGTTAAAAAGTATTTTAAAGAAAAGGTGTATACTACGGTTATTCCGAGAAATGTAAGACTGGCTGAGGCTCCAAGCTACGGAATGCCTGTTATACAGTACGATCCGAAATCATCAGGGGCGATGGCGTATCAGGAATTCGCGGAGGAATTTCTTGAAAATGAGGAGGATAAATAAATGGCCGCTCAGAAAAAAACAAGGGGATTAGGGAAGGGCCTCGACGCGCTCTTTGGAGATGTGGAGGTAAAGGTAAAAAGGGCTGAGGAAACGCCTGAAGCAGAAGGAGCGTCAGAGGATGCATCCTCGGGCAGGGAAGGCATAAATTATATAGATATCAACCATATAAAGCCTAATTCCAACCAGCCCAGAAAAACCTTTGACGAGGAAAAGCTTAATGAGCTGGCAGACTCCATAATGAGCCACGGACTTATACAGCCGGTAGTGTTGAGAGCCGCGGGCAGAGGCTATGAAATAGTAGCAGGTGAGAGAAGATGGAGGGCGGCCAGAAGGGCCGGCCTGAAGGAAATTCCCTGTATAGTAAGAGAGCTTTCTGATGAAGAGAACATGCTTCTTGCTATAATAGAAAACATGCAGAGAGAGGATCTGAATCCCATAGAAGAGGCAGAGGGTCTCAATCAGATGATAGAGACATACGGATTAACTCAGTCTGAAGTATCAAAGAGCGTGGGAAAGAGCAGACCTTATATAACAAACAGTCTGAGACTTTTAAAGCTTCCGGAGAAAATAAGAGGCTTTGTTTCGGAGGGAAGTATTTCCGCCGGCCATGCCAGAGCGCTGGTATCTGTGGAGGATGAGGAAAGGCAGGAGGCAATAGCCGAGGCTGTTATAAGGGATGGTCTTTCGGTCAGGCAGATAGAAAAAATGGCGCAGGAAAAGAAGGCCTCCGGAAGAAAAAGCCCTGCCTCAAGAAGCAAGCCGGCAGATGTAAGAAGCCTTGAGGAGGAGCTTAAGGACGTTCTCGGCACCAGAGTCAATCTGAGTCAACGGGGGAAAAAAGGGAAAATAGAGATAGAATTTTACAGCAGAGAAGAGCTGGAAAGGCTTATAGACCTGTTGAAAACACTGGCATAGAGCAGTTTAAAGGAAAACTGTTTCACGTGAAACAGTCTGTGAGATAATATGAAAAAGGAAGCGCTGGATGGAGTTTTAAAAGAGGTAATAGGGCAGGCACAGGAAGAGAATATTCCTGTGCCTGATAATATATTGAAAAAGGTAGAAGTAAACAGCAGACCTAAAAAGCGGTTCGGCTGCTGCAAAATAAAGGACAGAAAATATCATATAGAAATAAGCGAATTTGTATTGAAATGCGAAGAAAGATATATAAGGGAAACCCTGGCTCATGAGGTGCTTCATACATGTCCGGAATGCCAAAATCATGGTAAAATATGGAAGGAATACGCTGAAAGAATGAACAAAAGGTATGGGTACAATATTAAAAGGGTCTCTTCCTTTGAGGAAATGGGTCTGGAGACGCCGGCCCAAAAGCCTGAAATAAAATACATAATAAAGTGCAGGAAATGCGGGAAAGAGTACCCGAGACAGCGATTTACCTGTGTGATGAAAAAGATAAAGGCCTACAGGTGCGGCTGCGGAGGGGAGCTTGTTCTTATGGAAAATCCAGGAGAGGAGAATATTTTATGAAGCTTATAGATCTTAAAATAAGCGAATATCTCGATATACTTCTGTCGGGAGCCTTTATGGCCGACGGAAGCTCTGTAAGCGGACTGGCCGGAGCACAGGCCTCTGCCCTCGTGTATATGACAGCGGACAGGATGCTTAAAGGGGAGACGGAGAGAGAAAGGAGAGCAGCCCTTGAAGAGGCAAAAAAGACGGCTGAGTCTCTGTACATGGAAATTGCCGGAAGTATAGAAGAGGAGGCGGGAAAAAACAGGCTGTACATTATGGAGGCAGCCTTAAAAGGCCTTAAAGCGGCTGAGGCTGTCAGCCGGGCAGGCGATTTACGCGGAAAGGCGGATATGGGAACAGCAGCCGCTAATTTTGAGGCCGCTCTCAGAGGAGGGTGGATGGATATACTGAGACTCAGGAAAGACGAAGAAAAGATTAAGAATTATATATTGAGGGGCGAGAAGCTTTTCTCGGAGGGAAGAAAAACAGCGGAGGCAATATACAAAGAGGCTGAGAAAGCATTGAAAAAGGAAGGGTAAAGTGAGCGGTCATGGAAAAAATAATAGAAAGCGTTCCCAATATAAGCGAGGGAAGAGACAGAGCTATAGTGGAAGAGTGCGTGGAACAGGTGAGATCGACTCCCGGCTGCCTGCTTCTCAACTACTCCTCTGACCCTGATCACAACAGATCGGTAATAACATACATAGGAAGCCCCGAGGGCTGCGAGGAGGCCGGTGTGAAGCTGGCAAAAAAGGCGGCGGAGCTTATAGATCTTACTAAGCACCGGGGAGAGCATCCCAGGATGGGCTGCGTAGACGTGATGCCCTTTATTCCCGTAAGGGGAGCCGCCATGGAGGACTGTGTGGAGCTTTCTAAAAGAGTGGGGCGGAGAATCGCCGAGGAAGCCGGTCTGCCTGTGTTCCTCTATGAAAAATCAGCCACAGCCCCTCACAGGGAAAACCTGGCGGAGGTAAGAAGAGGACAGTTTGAGGGACTGGACGAAAAGCTGAAATCCCCCGACTGGATCCCGGATTTCGGCGGCCCTGAGAAGCATCCCACAGGAGGAGCCGTATGCGTGGGAGCCAGAGCCTTTCTTATAGCCTACAATATAAATCTGGGGACTGATAATGTGGAAATAGCAAAAAAGATCAGCAGAGCTGTAAGGGAGTCGGGAGGCGGGCTCAAATGCGTAAAGGCCATGGGAGTGATGCTTAAGGAAAAAAACACGGCCCAGGTGTCCATGAATATGACAGATTTCAGAGTAACTCCTCTGTACAGAGTCAATGAGCTGGTAAAGGCGGAGGCGGCCCGCTACGGAGTGCCGGTCATCGGAACGGAGCTTATAGGGCTCACTCCGGCGGAGGCTCTCTTTGACGCGGCGGAATATTATCTTCAGATAGAGGATTTTGACTGGAGAAAGCAGGTAATAGAAAGCCGCCTGCCGGAAAAAGAAGGAAATAAATAAATAAGAGTCTTGCCAGAGGAGTCCTTTCAGTATATAATCATTTTCAGCACAGTAAAAGGGAGGTGGCTTGATGTCGTCTATTCGTTAATAAAGGGACAGTAAAATTTGCTTTTCATCACAGCTTTTGAGATGAGTGGTTTTGTTGTACTTATTTTTCGGATAGATACATGGGCGGCACATAAAGGCGCTTCTCTTTGGCGCGTCTCTTTTAATGGCAAAGGGGATTTCTTGTCTTAAGGATAAAATCCCGTAAAAATCCATGCTTTCATAAGAACGGACAGCTTCCATCTCAGAGCTGCCCGATTTTTATTGTCCTTTGAATATAAAACAGCAGATAAGATACTTAACAGGGAAGGATAATAAAATGGAAAGAAAAGAAAAAGAAGGTTGGAAAAGAAAATTTATTTTAACTGCGTCAGGACAGGCTGTTTCCATGCTGGGAAGCCATGGAGTGCAGTTTGCCCTTATATGGTGGCTGGCGGAAAAAACCTCCTCGCCTCTTATGCTGGGAATATCAGGCATTGCGGCCTACATACCAATGACACTGCTAAGTCCTCTGGCGGGAATAGCCGCGGACAGGCTTAACAGAAAATTTATATCCATATTCTCCGATATGGCCATGGGCACTGCAGCCCTTATATATTCAATACTTCTGTACACCTTTGAGCTGCCTGTATGGACAGTGCTTATAATGCTCTGCGCCAGAGGAATAGGAAGCACCTTTCAACAGCCGGCGATCCAGTCAATTATACCTCAGCTGGTGCCGGCGGACAGGCTTCTGAGGACAAACGGATGGATGCAGCTTCTAAACGCGGGCTCTTTCCTCCTGGGGCCGGTTATAGGAGCTTTGCTCTACGGGCTTTTCCCGATACATGTGGTGCTCATAAGCGATATTATAGGTGCCCTTTTCGCCAGTCTGGCTTTGGCGGCTGTGAAGGTTCCGCCTCTGGAGAAAAAGAAAAGAGAAAAGCAGAATCCCGTAAGGGAGTACAGAGAGGGTCTGGAGATTTTTAAAAGAGACAGAAGGCTCCTTCTTCTGACAGGAGCCGAAGCTATGGCAATGTTTTTTTACGGGCCTCTTTCATCCTTTTATCCTCTTATGACCAGCGACTATTTCAATCTGCCGGCCATATACGGCAGCGGTGTGGAGCTGGCATTCGCCCTGGGAATGATAGGGGCGTCCCTGGTGTTTTCAAGTGTGGTAAGGGTAAAGGATAAGCTAAGGGTTTCCATGGGAGGCCTTGTGGCAATAGGAATTATTTCGTCCCTTTGCGGACTGATACCGGCCTCCTGGGGCGGATGGTTTGTCTTTGCTTTTCTGTGTGCCTGTCTGGGAGCCGCCAGCAATACTCACAGCATCCCCTTAACAGCCTATGTTCAGGAAACCGTTGAAAAGGAAAAAATGGGAAGAGCCTTTTCTCTGCTCACACTTATTTCCTCAGCGGCTATGCCCGCAGGGCTTCTGCTGAGCAGTCCTCTGGCGGAATTAACGGGAGTGCGCTCCTGGTTTCTCATAGCCGGACTGGCTATTACAGCCATTACGGGAGGCGTGAGCCTTATGGGACGCAGGAATCAGTAGACGTAAACCTTTGGCAGTCTCTGGCCAAAGGCGCAGACTATCTCGTAGTTTATGGTTCCCGTGGCCCTTGCTATATCGTCGGCCAGGATCTCGTATATCCCGTCTCTGCCCATGATGGTAACCTCATCTCCCATTCTCACGTAAGGGACGTGGGTAACGTCTATCATGCACTGGTCCATACAGATGTTGCCTGCCACAGGGGCCATGACGCCGTTTACTATTACCCTGCCCTTCATGGAATAGGGTCTGGGAAATCCGTCGGCATAGCCGAGAGGTATGGTGGCTATGAGACTGTCCTTTGTGGTTATGTATTTTCGGCCATAGCTTATGGATGTGCCGGCGGGAACCTTTTTAAGCTGAATTATGTTGGCCTTTACGGACATGACCGGACGCAGCTGCAACTGGTTTCTGTCCACCTCCTCAGAAGGGTAGCAGCCGTAGAGGATGATGCCGGGACGCACCATTTCATAGTGACAGGAGGAAAGCTCCATGACTGCGGCGCTGTTGGCAATGGTCCTGCACTGTATGCTGACGCCGGCGTTGAGGAGCTTTTTGTAAAAGACCATGTATCTCTGCTCCTGAAAAGCGGCGAAGGTCTTGTCCGCTGAATCGGCGTTGGCAAGATGGGAGAAAAGCCCCTGGATTTTAAAATTGGAAAGGGAGGCTATCATCTTTATATCCTCTATGGAGGCGGAATCATCGGGATTATATCCTATTCGCCCCATGCCTGTGTCTACGGCTACAAACCCCTTTATAATTATTCCTTCCCTGGCGGCGGCTCTTGAGATAGCCTCCGCGTTTCTGTAGTCGCATACAACGGGAGTGAGCCGGTGCTTTACAATAGTATCTATATATGGATCGGGAGTAAGACCCAGAATAAGGATCTCCTCCAGCACAAAGCCGGCTTCCCTGAGGCGTATGGCCTCGTTAAGAGTCGCCACGCCAAAGGAGGTTATGCCGTTGGCTCTAAGTACGGTGGCCACACGCACAGAGCCGTGTCCGTAGCCGTCAGCCTTTATTATGCCTGTTATCTTTTTGCCGGGCCCTACCTTTTCTTTGATCTTTTTTATATTGAAGTCCAGATTCGTGATATTTATCTCTGCCCATGCAGAGCGCAAGGCTTCCTTATACATTTTCACCTGCCTTTCTCCCCATAGGGTATTAATTTTCTATTTCGCTGATCACCGTATCCAGCAGGAACTGGGCTCCGGAGAGAAGCTCCCTTTCTCCGGTATCCTCCTGAGGAACGTGACTCCGTCCGTTTATGCTGGGAACGAAGATCATTCCCGTATCGGCGTGCTCCGCCACCATGCAGGCGTCGTGGACGGCGCCGCTGTCCATTACCTTAAAGGAAAGGGACTTTTCCAGGGCGGCTTTTTTCATGGAGGAGATGAGCCTGTCCGAAAGACGGAGAGGCGCTGATTTGGAATGCTCGTACATGAGGCAGCCTACTCCTCTCTTACGGGCGATATCCCTTATTTTTTCCTTTACGGTTTCCATAAAGCCGTCTATTTTCGACTGATCCTTATCTCTGATTTCAAGAGTAAAGACAACTCTTTCGGGAATAACGTTGGAGCAGTTGGGATAAACCTCCATTCTGCCCACAGTTACCACGGTTCGTCTGTCACTGTCGCCGCGGACGACAGACTCCGCCTCCAGAACGCTCTCCGCGGCGGCGCACATGGCGTCGTATCGTTCGCTCATGGGAGTGGCTCCCGCATGATTGCCCACACCTGTAAGAGTAACCTCTATGACCCTCATTCCGAAAATGGACTCCACTATTCCCAGGGAAAGTCCCTCTCTGTCCAGGATGGGTCCCTGCTCAATGTGAAGCTCCAGCATGGTTTTTATTTTGCTGAAATCCCATCGCGTATGGGCGATATCCGATAGATTGCCGGAAAGATATCTGTCCTCGTATCTTTGGGGGAGATTCTCGAGAACCTGTCTCAGGGACTTTCCGTCCTCTCTTCTGAGACTGTCCAGATCCTCCTCCCCGTATTTTCCGGATATAAATTTGCTCCCTGTCATAGTGGAGCCGAAATTTGAGCCCTCCTCCTCGGCGAAAATAACCATTTCATAGTTAAAGAGGGGGATGCCGTCAGAGTACCCCTCAGACAGAGTCTCCATAGCCTCCAGGGCTCCGCATACGCCGTATATGCCATCCAGCCAGCCGCCGTTTCTGACTGTATCCACGTGAGAACCGGCCATGACGGTTTTTCTGCCGGGGATGTTCTGAGGAAGGCCTATGCGTATGTTTCGCAGAGGATCCACTGAAATAGAGCAGCCGACCCCTTCAGCCCTTTTCAGTATATACTCCCTGGCTTTATTGTCCTGGGCTCCGTAGGAAAAACGGGTCACTCCCATGCCGGGAGTGTCCGTAAATTCCCTGAGAGCGCGCAGGTTGTTTAAAAGACGTTTCTCGTTAATTTTCATGAAAAATCACCGAACTCCTTTAAGCTGCCGCCCGTAAGCTACCACTCATATGAAGCGCCGAAAGGCTTTCCGGCGATGAATTTTCCCTGTCCCCTGCGGCCGATGTACCGGGCGTTATCTACGATTTTCTCGCCTCTCAGGAAGACTGTTTCAGGGCGGCCCTTCTGTTTAAAGCCTTCAAAAGGCGTATAATCCACGCCCTCCAGGTTGTTTGCCGCCGTTATTACTCCCTCGTAATCAGGATCGAAGATTACCACATCGGCGTCGAAGCCGGCGGACAGCTGTCCCTTTTTATGTAGACCGTTGATTTTAGCCGGCATTGTGGCAAAGAGATCTACGAGTCTGCTTCTGGATATTTTTCCTTCGCATACGCCGTAGGTCCAGAGGATGTTAAGTCTGTTCTGAAGACTCGGGGCTCCGTTAGGTATGTCGGCGAAGGACTTGCCTTCCCCGCGGCCCATATGCTTCTGAACGGCGAAATCAAAGCCGCAGTGGTCGGAGCTGATGGCGTTAAGCCATTTTCTGTCAACTGCCTCCCAGAGAGCGTCTCTGTGCTCCTTTGTTCTGAGGGCAGGGGAGCATACGTACTTGGCTCCCTCATAATCAGGCCTGGCAAGATCCTCAGTATCGAGAACAAGATAGTGGGAGCAGGTCTCGCCGAATATTCTCTGACCTCTGCTGTAGGCGGCCTTAATCTCCTCAAGAGCCTCCCGGCAGGTAACGTGTACAACATAAAGAGGCGCATCGGCCATTTCAGCCAGGTATATGGCTCTTCTTGTGGCCTCGGCCTCAACTACAGGAGGACGGCTTACAGCATGGTAATAAGGACCTGTCTTGCCCTCGGCGATGAGCTTCTTTGTAGCAACGTCTATCATGTCGGCGTTTTCCGCGTGAACCATTATGGTTACTCCGGCCTCCTTGCCCTTGTAGAGGGCCTTGAGTATGGCGTCGTCATCGGCGTGGAAGAACATTCCCTTGTAGGCCATGAAAAGCTTCATGGTCGGATATCCGGCCTCCGCCATGGCGGGGATTTCGTCTATGACCTCATCTCTGGGATCCGTCATTACCATGTGGAAGGCGTAGTCCACCATGGAAATGCCGTCGGCGTCGGTTTTTCTGTAGTCCTCGATGGTTTCAACAAGGCCCCGGCCCTTCTCCTGGTTTACAAACTCTATGAGAGTGGTGGTGCCTCCTACAGCAGCCGCGTTTGAAGTCTCAAAGCCTCTCACCTTACTGCCGTTATAGGTGAAGGAAAAATGAACGTGCTGATCAACGCCTCCCGGCAGAATGTATTTGCCTGTGGCGTCTATGACCTCATCTCCGCTTTCTGGAGACAGATCTTCGCCTACGGCTGCTATGGATTCGCCCTTTAAATAGACATCGGCCTTGCCTTCGCCTTCAGCAGTAACAACAGTTCCGTTTTTAATTAATACTGCCATAATTTACCTCCTTTACAGTTTAGGGGTTCGCTTTATTATATCTTCCCTTGCGGGACCGTTTGAAACGTAGGTAATAGGGAAGCCTATAAGGCGTTCGATCTCGTCAACGTAGTCGCGGGCCTCCTGCGGAAGCTCCTCGAATTTTCTTATGCCTGTTATATCGCATTTCCAGCCGGGCAGCTTTTTAAAAACAGGCTTTGCCTTTTCAAGCTTCGCCGTGGAAGGAAATCTTCCGGTCAGCTCGCCGTCTATGTCATACTGTACGCAGACAGGGATTTCATCGAGATAGCCGAGAGGATCCAGGACTGTAAAGGCCACCTCGGTTGTTCCCTGTATCATGCAGCCGTACCTTGTGGCAACGGCGTCAAACCAGCCTACCCTTCGGGGTCTTCCTGTGGTGGCTCCGTACTCTCCGCCGTCTCCGCCGCGCTTTCGCAGCTCCTCAGCCTCCTCCTTATCAAGGATTTCGCTTACAAAGGCTCCGCCTCCTACGGCGCTGGAATAGGCCTTTACCACTGTAATTATATCCTTTATCTCGTAAGGAGGCAGGCCGGCGCCTATGGCTCCGTAGCCGGCCAGAGTGGAGGAGGAGGTAACCATGGGATATATGCCGTGATCAGGATCCTTAAGAGCTCCCAGCTGTCCCTCCAGGAGGATGCTCTTTCCGTCTCTTAAGGCATCGCTGAGAAAGGCTGAAACATCGCATACGTAAGGAGCCACCATGTCCCTGTATTCCCTGAGAGTCTCCATTATCCGGTCGGGATCAAGCTCCGGCTTTTTATAAAGATGCTTAAGAAGAACGTTTTTCATGGCGCATATTCTCTCAACCTTTTCTCTGAGAGCAGTCTCCTCCATGAAAAGCTCCTGAACCTGAAAGCCGATTTTGGCGTATTTATCGGAATAGAAGGGCGCTATTCCCGATTTTGTGGAGCCGAAAGCCTTTCCCGCCAGCCTTTCCTCCTCGTATTCGTCAAAGAGTATATGATAAGGCATGAGAACCTGGGCTCTGTCAGATACTAAAATCTTAGGCTCGGGAACTCCCTTTTCCACAAGAGAGCGTATCTCATCTGTCATATAGGGGATGTTGAGAGCTACGCCGTTTCCCAGAATACTGGTGGTGTGGTCGTAGAAGACTCCTGAAGGAAGCATGTGAAGGGCAAACTTGCCGTAGCTGTTTTTTATAGTGTGTCCGGCGTTGCTGCCTCCCTGGAATCTTATGATTATATCGGCTTCCTGAGAAAGCATATCCGTTATTTTGCCTTTTCCTTCGTCGCCCCAGTTGGCGCCAACTATTGCTTTGATCATGTGGATCTCCTTTATATATGAATTAATTTAATATCAACCGTTTAATTTATCAATAACTATACGTTTACATGTCCCTCCAGTCCCAGGGCCTCTTTGTTCTTCTCAAGAAGAGGGCGGATGAAATCCCGGAGAAAGCTTTCTGTCTGCTGAGGTGCGCAGCCTGTGAAGCTTTCCGGCTTCATGAGAGCCTGCAGCTGTTCTCTGGACATATTGAAGGCCGGGTCGGCGGCTATACGGTCCAGAAGATCGTTTTCAGCCCCCTCCTCCTTGACTCTTTTTCCCGCGGCCATGGAGTGCTGTCTTATTTTCTCGTGAAGAACCTGGCGGTCGCCGCCCATCTTTACGGCGTCCATCATTATATTCTCCGTGGCCATGAAGGGAAGCTCACTCATAAGACGCGACCTGATTACCTTAGGGTAGACCACCAGGCCCGAGGTAATGTTCATGTATATTTCCATTATGCCGTCCGCTGCCAGGAAGCTTTCGGAAACGCTGAGCCTCTTGTTGGCCGAATCGTCCAGGGTCCTTTCAAACCACTGGGTTGATGCGGTCATGGCGGGGTTCTGAGCGCCGGCTATTACGAAGTTGGCAAGAGCGGCGATTCTCTCCGAACGCATGGGATTTCTTTTATAGGCCATGGCCGAGGATCCTATCTGATTCTTTTCAAAAGGCTCCTCCACCTCCTTGAGATGCTGGAGAAGGCGTATATCATTGCTGAATTTGTGGGCGCTCTGGGCGATGCCCGAAAGAACGTTTAATACCTTTGTGTCAACCTTTCTTGAGTAGGTCTGACCGGAAACGGGATAGCAGCCCTCAAAGCCCATCTTCCGGGCGATCATGCCATCCAGGCGGCTTACCTTGTCAATGTCTCCGTCAAAGAGCTCCAGAAAGCTGGCCTGGGTGCCGGTGGTTCCCTTGGAGCCGAGAAGCTTTATGGTGGAAAGCACGTGATCCAGATCCTCAAGATCAAGGAGAAGATCGTTGAGCCAGAGGGTTGCCCGCTTTCCTACGGTAGTAGGCTGAGCCGGCTGGAAATGAGTGAATCCCAGAGTGGGAAGATCCTTATACTTATCGGCGAAGTCCGCCAGATTTGACATTACATTGAGAAGCTTTTTTCTTATGAGCTTCAGGCCTTCGGTCATTATGATTATGTCCGTGTTGTCTCCCACATAGCAGGAGGTGGCTCCCAGATGTATTATTCCCCTGGCCTTGGGACACTGAAGTCCGTAGGCATAAACGTGGGACATTACATCGTGGCGGACGATCCTTTCGCGTTCCCTTGCGGCCTCGTAGTTAATATCGTCGGCCGCGGCCTTCATTTCCTCTATCTGCTCCTGGGTAATGGGAAGACCCAGCTCCTTTTCAGCTTCTGCAAGAGCTATCCAGAGCTTTCTCCAGGTTCTGAATTTCATTTCAGGGGAAAAGAGATACTTCATTTCCCTGCTGGGATATCTTTCGGACAGTGGACTGGTATAGTTCTGAGAATTTTCCATTTCAGCGCTCCTTTGTGATTTTATACATACATATTAATTATACCATAGCAAAGGAATATATTACAAGAAAACAAGGAAATTCCCGCCGCCGGAGAGCTACTACAGTAAAGGAGATGATTGTATGATGGCCGAATTACGTCAGATTAAATGAGCCAAACCGGTACGTACCAGTTCTTTTCGTCTACAGGCAGCAGATCGTTTGCCATACAGACCACGCTTCCGGTTCCGATCTCGACCTTCAAAGCTCCTAAACCTTCGAAAGCCGATTCCCTGGTGCGGATTATCAACAGCGTTTTCGGCCAAACTAAATTGTCAGTTTGGTTTGGCCGGAGTTTTTTTATCGCTTTTTCCGGAAAAGATATAGGTTATAGCAGCCGCGGAGATAACAAGACCGCAGCCTATAAAGGAGCTGATATCCAGAACCTCTCCGAGAAAGATATATCCCAGTATAATGGAAAAGACTATTCCCGAGTAATTGTATATACTGATTTCAGCCGCCGGCGCCATGCGGTAGGAGTAGGTAAGGGCGATCTGTCCGAGGCCTCCGAAGATGCCTATGAGCATGAGGAGGAAAAACTCCCGCGGAGTGGGCATTGAAAAATCGTATATCATAAAAGGAAGGCATACGATAACACAGAAGGTGGAAAAGTGCATGATAATAGTCATGCCGTCCACCTTGTTTTTAAAGTAGGCCAGAAGGGTATATGAAACGCTGGAGAAAAACGCGCACAGCAGGGCTACGAAAAGAGGGAAAAGATTGGAGTTAAAGGCAGGGTTGGCAACAAAGGCGGCACCCGCGAAGGCTATGAGAAGGGCGGGAATCTGTATCCTTTTAATTTTTTCCTTGAGAAAGATGGCGGCCCAGAGGGTTATCATAAAGGGAGAGAGCTTAAAGAGAGTGCTTACGTCTCCCTGATTGGCGTGGGCTGAAGCGTAGAACATGGCTATGAGGCCTATGAAGCCGAAAGAAGAGCGCACAAAAAGAAGGGGCTGATGCTTCTTCTCACCGAAGAGGAGCCCGCCTGACTTCCTGATTATTACAAAGCTTATTATCAAACTTATTATGTTTCTGAAAAATATCTGCTCCATAATGGGAACAGATTCTCCCGCCATGTTTATGGCAATCTGCATGGCGGAAAAGAGAAAGGCAGAGGCGCACATGAGAACGGCGCCCTTCTGCCTGCCGGTAAGATTTTTCATTATATCTGCTCCATGGCCTCCTGTGATTCCTCTCCCAGGGAATGCTTTACCCGGTCTTTTTCCTCAGCGGCCTTGGCGTCGTTCCAGTGATCCATGGTCCCTACAAGATATCCAGTTATTCTCCTTATTCTCTCAAAGGGAACGTGGGAAAAGGTATAATCCAGATCAGCGTAGTCTCCGTCTATGTGGACATCCAGCCTGTCCAGCTTTCTGTTGTATTTGCTTTCAAGATATTCCACGTAAGCCTGAGCCTCCTGAGGGGAGGCGTTTCCCGTTATTACTGCCGACATTTTATTACCTCCTGTATATAATCTCTGTTGTCACACTATCTGGACAAGATTATACACCGTACCACTATATTTTGTATATAGAAAGGAATCAAAAATACATCAAAAAAACAATCTGGACTAAAAAGGTCCTCCTTTCGTAAAAATGAAGCTTCAGGGCCTTCTCCTGGGGTTGGCGGGAAACCATCCCTTTTTTACTCTTTCCTCCTGCTTTTTTATTTCGCCTATGCTCCACAGCATGGCGAAGCCCACTACAGCCAGGGCGGCGGAGAGGATTATATTTGAAACAGTGAGGGAAATGAGGCAGCACGCCGCGCCTCCCACGAGAAAAAGAGGCCATATACGGCTTCCAAAATAGTATTCGCACTTTATGACAACAGGATGAAATACTCCTATAGCGGCAAAGGATATGGCGCCTATGATTATACCGGTCCATTCCATATAAAGCTCCTCCTTTCGGAATTCTCTGATACAGGGGATTATACCAAAAGAGGGCGGCCCGGTAAAGACCGCCCCGCCGCGTCGGCATCTGTACCTATCTTATTTCCGCGCGGCTGTAAATTCTGTAGAGAACAGGCATCAGAGCAAGGAATAGGATTCCGTAGATAATAAAGAGGAGAGGAATGGAGCCTGTGACAATGCCTCCCACCTGATAGACAAGAGAAATATCGTCTGTAATGGCGCTTATCTGAAGGAGCTGATCGGGAAAGAGGCCTGTTACCGGCGCAAGCAGGTCTATCCTTCCGATGAAGAAGGGAAGGGCCACCAGAATAAAGGGCACGGTTACCGCCAGAACAGTGGAGCGGGAAAGGGCAGACACCGCCATGGAGGCTCCTGCGATAAACAGGGTGCCCACGTAGCCTCCCAGCACTGTAATGAGAAATTCCTGGATAAAGGTTATGTTGTAAAAGCTTTCCCAGTAGCCGAAGCCTGTCTGTATGGCGCAGCCTCCGCCTCCGGCGCCTAAAAGGATGAGCACCGCTGCGGAAAACAGCAGCACTGCCGCCCAGTATACGGCGGTGGTCGTAATAAGGCCGGCGGCGATTTTAGAGAGAACAGCCCTGCTTCTGCCCAGTCTGGAGGAGAAGAGGATGGCGTCGGATTTCATCTGAAATTCTCCGGAAAATATCCCCGAAACAAGAAAGCCTGTTATAAGCACCGTAATCATAATGAGGGTGGGCATGTACGCGGAGTCAAGAAGGGCGTTCCAGCCTATGGCGGGCTCGTAGTAAAGGGGAGTTTCCAGTGCCTTGTACTGAGACAGGAGAAAGTCCTTCTGAGGAGCGCTCATTCTGCCGGCCTCGGAGGAGTTCAGGTACTCCTCCATATTGGATATTCTTCTCTCATAAATCTGTCCCGCCTCCTGGGGAGACACGCTGTCTATTCGGTAGTAATCGTAGTCTGTCTGGCCGCTGAAGGCCTGATTTATATATTCCCTTATGTCGGAAAAGCCCTGGGTCAGGGAATAGGCCTTGTTGTTTTCCGTAACGTCGGAGGAAAGGGCCTGGGGAGTGGAGTTTATTCTGTTGTTTTCCGTGACCACTCTGGCAAGAAGGTCAGAGGTGACGTAGCCTGACCATTGAGACATTTGGTCGTGAAGCTGCCTGGCGGCGCCGGGGCCTGTATGGGTAACTCCCTGGGAATCCGTGTACCTGACATCATTTACGGTCATAAAGGTACAGAAGACCAGCACGGCGGCAAGAGCCAGGAGAACAAACCTGCTGAGGGGTCTTGAAAGTATTTTTTTAATTTCAAATAAGAGCATCTTCATCACCAGCCTTTTCACCAAAATAATAGAGAAAAACATCTTCAAGAACAGGCTCTGTCTCAACAGCTCCCGGAACAGGCATTTCCGCGGAAAGAACCCGCATCTCGGCGAGATTCTTTTCGGATCTGATGTTGGAAACCCTGTACCTGGCGGCAAGGTCGGGAACAAAGGACTTTTCCACTGAGCATTTCCATACCCTCTGAGGCATGGAGGCTATAAGGGCTTCTGAGGAGCCCTTCTGAATGATGCTGCCGTTTTTCATGAGAAGAATCTCATTGGCTATATACTCCACGTCCGAGACTATGTGAGTGGAAAGAAGGACAGTTCTGTTTCCCGAAATTTCACTTATGAGATTTCTGAACCTTATTCTCTCATTGGGATCAAGGCCTGCCGTAGGCTCGTCGAGAATAAGGATTTTAGGGTCGTTGAGCATGGCCTGAGCTATGCCCGCGCGGCGCTTCATGCCGCCGGAGAGCTTTTTCATCTTTCTGTAGGCCACCTTTGAAAGGCCGGTAGCGTGAATCAGCCCCTTGACCCTCTTCGCGGCCACAGCCGGACGCAGACCCTTGACAGAGCTTATATACATGAGATAATCCTTTACTGTAAATTCAGGGTAAAACCCGAAGTCCTGAGGAAGATATCCCAGAAGGGACCTGTAGTCCGAATCCATTTTAAATATATCTCTGCCCTCAAGGGTAATACTGCCTTCGGTGGGGCTCATAAGTGTGCAGAGCATCCTCATGAGAGTGGTCTTGCCGGCGCCGTTTTCTCCAAGAAGTCCGTATACTCCCCCTGTCATGGAAAGAGAGACAGAGTTTACCGCTGTAATATCGCCGAATCGTTTCGTAAGCTTATTTGTTTTCAGTTCCATTTACATTCACCTCCCAATAGCTGCCGCAGTCTGTAACAGCCCTGTGAAGAACAAAGGCGAGAAACAAGGCGGCGGCAAGAAATAACGCTCCCCACAGGGGAAGGGAAACAGCGTAAAAAATATCGTCTCTCAATACCAGTGTCAGCCAGACTCCGCACCAGATCACGCACATGATTACAGCCGAGGTCTCGCTAAAGAGGCGGCTGCTGCACAGAAGGGCGAAGCAGATACAGGCGGTCACCATAAGAGGAAAGAAAAACTGGGTAAGAATATCCATCAGAGCCACGTGAAGGGTTGCCGAGGTTACGGCGCAGAAGGCTCCGGCCAGTATTATATCGGCTACTCCAAAGAGGGTCATCCTGGCCGCGTACACCTTTCTGAGAGAGTAGTAGGCGGAGGCCTCTATTTCCATGGAGCGGCTGGCTCTGTTTTTCCAAAGCTCGGGAATCATGAGTATGACGAAGACACAGGCGACCACGCCCATGACTCTTTTGTCCGAAGCGCTTTCCTCTGTCATAGGCAGACATGACCAAAGAAGAAGCAGAAGGCCCAGCTGCAGAAGCCACCAGCGCTTTCTAATGACCCTCATCTGACTGAGGAGAAATTCGCCGTAGGTGAGGAGCCTCCCTTCTTCACATTTAAGGAAAATTTCCTCGGATCTTTCAAGGGTTTTACGTATCATCTCTTCTCTGGGGCTCATCTGACTTTTCCTGCCCAGAGAGACGAGCAGCTTTTCCATATTCATAGAGCATCCTCCTTTTCCATAAAATCCTTCAGCTGTTTTTTTGCCTTTTCAAGACGGTATTTAGCGAGAGACGTGGTTATTCCCAGAGCTTTTGCCGTGTCCTTTATCTTCAGATCCTGAAAATAGCGGAGAATTACCGCGTCCTTAAGCTCCGGAGGCAGTCTGTCCACAGCCTCCTTAAGAGACATGAGCCGGTCTTTCTCAGGATCAGCCTCCCCGGGGCCGGTAAGGCCTTCCCCTTTTTTCGGAAGGTCATCCTGTGGAAGCTCCCTTTTCTTCCTGTAAAAGTCGCGGCAGAGATTACCCGCTACGGTGTAAAGGTAGTTTTTCGCCTTCCCCCTGTGACTGTACCGGCTGAGACCCGCGAAAAAACGAAGGAAGGTTTCCTGGGCAATATCCTCGGCATACTGTCTGTCTCCACAGTGGTGGCCGCAGTAGGCGAGAATGTCTCCGTAGTATTTGCGTATGAAGATCTCAAAGGACTCTTCATCGCCTTTCTTCATTTTTTTAATGAGAAGAAATTCCGGATCCACGTAAAGCTCCTTTCATTTGTAAGGATATCCGTAATTTTGTGACGTCTAATATGTATAACGGAGAAGAGAGGCAAAAAGACAGGGAAAATAAAAAAATAAAGAAAATAATTTATTTCTTCAGAGGAAGCTCTAAAGTAACAGTAAAGAGATTATCTGAAAGAGAGGCCTTCATGGAGCCTCCCGTTTTTTCCACATCCTGCCTGGCGGTGATGGTTATTACCGCCAGGTCAGGGACTCTGCCGCGCACATGGGAGAGGAGCTTTTCTCCCGTCATGCCGGAAAGCATAAGATCAAGGGGGTTCATATGGAAACCTCCAGGCCCTTTATTACATCGTCCATTGTAAAAAATCCCTTTCTGCCTCTGAGAAATTCAGCGGCAGTTAAGGCTCCTGTGCCGAAGGCGGTTCTGGAAAAGGATTCATGGGTAATGGTAATCCGTTCATCCCGGCTGGCGGCGGTAACCTCGTGAATACCCACGTAGCCTCCGGCTCTGACGGAAAGAATAGGCATGTCCTCTCTTTCGGCTGATTTGGCAATAAGCTTTGCCGTGGCCGTTACGGGAGCCTTGTCCTTTCTGTGTCTCTCCACTATTACAAAGTCAAAATCCGGAAGGGTCTTTGAAAGACGCTTTACCATCTCCATGAGAATGTTTATGCCGATGGTAAGGTTTGGCGCGTAGCATACGGCGATTTTTCCACGTTCTCCCGTGGCCTGTATTTCCTCCATCTGACTGTCGGTAAACTCCGTGGCGCATATGACTATGTTAACTCCGGCCTCCTCGCAGAGCTTAAGCAGCTTCATGGTAGTGGCTTCCCTGGAAAAGTCCACAAGAACCTCCGCTCCGGACTCCTTCAGCGCCTCGGGAGCATCCTTAAGACTGACGATGGTTTTTCCTGTTTTCCCGATTCCCAGGACATCTCCCACATCCTGTCCTGCGGTATCGCTTTCATCTCTGCATACCACCAGAGACAGCTGATGCTGAGAGCTGTCGAGAATCTGTCCGGCAAAAGCGCCGCCGGCCCGGCCTAAGCCGCAAAGTGCTATGTTCATAATTTTTTCAGGTATATTTTAATACACCTGTCCTCCTTTCCTGTTTTTTGTAGAGAAAGTTTCCGGCTGCAACTGTTGTTGTCTTATTTCAATTACCCGGTACCCTTGAGATATCAGGCAATGTATCTGCGCAGGAGACGGACTGCCGCCTGTGAGAAGCTTCCTTAAGAAAGTTTTCACGAGGGGTCACAAATATCATAGGCAGAAGTGTGGTCCCGTATTGGGGCATAAGAATATAGAAAACCATCCTGAAGCGGATGCCCGCAAAAGAACCTGTCTTCCGGATTAAACTGGAAAATACCGCGGCAGACAGTATAAATCGTATAAGCATATTATATAATTATAAGCTTCGATTGTAAAGTTTGGAAAATGTCATGGCAGTTGTACTTGAAAAGTCCGGGCCGGTTGTGGTATTATATACAAGGCTTTACAGGTCTCTGTAGCTCAGCTGGATAGAGCACCGCTCTCCTAAAGCGGGTGCCGGAGGTTCGAATCCTCTCAGGGACGCCATGAAAATCCCCGGAGCTTTGTATCAAGGTTCCGGGGATTATTATTTTTTGCCGCCGCGGATACAGGGGGCTGCGCTTTATACAAGAATTCTCACGGAAAATGTATCTCCATCCTGAGAAAAGGACAGAATGCCGCCGTTGTCGCGGCAGAAGGCTTCCATGCTTTTTACACCGATGCCGTGGCCGAGGCCTCTTTGTGAGACGGGAAGCTGATTTTCATCAAAGCTCACCTGTCCCCGGCAGGTATTGGTTATTTCCGCGGCAATCTGCCGTCCTCTGGAATTGATAACAACGCTGACGGCGCGGCGCTCTTGCCGGGGAATGGACATACAGGCCTCCTCCGCGTTGCTGAGAGCGTTGGAAAGAACTACTGCCAGTTCTGTTTCGTTGACATCAAACTCCCGGGAAATATTCGCCTCTACAGTCATGGAAATGCCTTTTTCTTCTGCCCTTCGGGCATACTGATCCAAAACGGTGTTAAGGGTCTCGGGACGGCAGTAGCGGCGGCCGTGACCTGCGGACAGAAGGTCCGCCGTTTTTGAGAGACGGTCAAGGGCGGCCTCTGTGTCTCTGCCTGAGGAGGCCTCCTTTTCAAGGCTGTCTATGGCGGAAACAACGGTATCTCTGTATTTTAAAAGAAGAGCCTTGTTTTCCCCGGCGAGGCGGAGCCTGTCCTCGGCGTTTTTTCTTCTGACTCTTAGAATATCCTCCTGATGGGAAGCCGTCTGCTCCTCTATTACCTTAATAAAAAAACGGTAGATGAGAAGGTATATGAAGAGGCCTGTCACAAGGGATATATAGGATACGAATATAAAGACGACGCTTCCCTCTCCCATAATCTGAGGCAGACATATCAGGCAAAGGACCACTATCAGCAGAGGCATACAGCATATAAGCGCCCAGCCCTTTTCCAGAAGTTTCGCGGTTTTGAGAAACGGCTTTCTCAGCCGCAGTACCATAAAGAGGCCGGCGGCCAGACATATTATGTGGGCGGGAAGCTGAGCCCAGTCCTCTCCCGAAAGCCTGGAGGCTGTCATCCCCGTAACGATGCTGAAAACAGCGATATACATAACGGTAAAAAGATTGAACATTACATAAAGCTTTCTGGAGGAGGAGGCCATAAAGGTTATTGCCACATAGGGAATGGTCAGGGTAAGAGGCCATACCTTCAGATATGCTTCGGAGTAGCCGAAAAAGAAAATAATAAGAAGGTTAACGGCTAAGATCAAAAGCGCCGCGAAAAGCCACGTCCTTTTCCATTTCAGGAAGGGGGCTTTAAAATCAATGAGAAGATATACGTATATTCCCATAAATATCTGAGCGAAAAAAACCTCGGTCAGCCTTAATAAAAGCGGCGGCGTCATCTGTCATCCCTTTCGTAATTATCGCTTAAGGTTTCGGAAAATTTGGATCTGGCGTCCTCAAGGGTTACAAGCGCTCCCCGGGGATTTCCATTTTCAATCTGGGCTGAAATCATATTTATGTAATGCTTCAGGTCATGGCGGAATATGGCCAGCTTCTGGCGGACCTCAGCGCTGCTTCTGGCCCGCTCCTCAAGCTCCTCAGCCTGGGCAGCCAGCATATCCCTGTGCTGTCTGTAAATCTGCTCCATCATAAGCTTTCTGAAGAAAACGTACAGAAAGGCGTATATACTTGCGCCCAGGAATCCTGTAAGAACTGCCGCCAGGTAAAGGGCGGGGGAGGAGTCGTAGGAAACGATAGTATTGAGAAAATACAGAGATGCCGTCAGCAAAACGGGAATTATTATTAATATGAACCAGCCTTTTTTCATAAGGTGTATCATGGCGCGGTAAGTATTTTTGTAGTAGTTTATAAGAGGCAGCATCAAAAGAAAGAGTATGACTCTTACAGCGGGATCCGCCCATGGATATCCGAGAATTTTTCCTGCCAGAACGCCTATCATGGCGACGACGCAGCCCCAGAACATAACCGTAAGTATGGCAAAGAGACTGCGGAAGCTTTTCTTTACAGTAGTCAGAAGCAA
Organism: Candidatus Allocopromorpha excrementigallinarum; assembly: GCA_018714925.1. GTDB lineage: Bacteria > Bacillota > Clostridia > Peptostreptococcales > Anaerovoracaceae > Lentihominibacter > Lentihominibacter excrementigallinarum. The sequence goes on along the minus strand of DVMP01000123.1, from coordinate 873 downwards.
AAGCAGAACATAAGGAAGCGTCAGGGTAAGAGGCCATGATTTCACATATATCTGACGGTCGTCCGCGAGAAAAAGAAAAAGCAGATTAAGGAATATGAGCACAGCAATCAAAAAGAAGCAGAGAGCTTTTGTAATTCTCTCCGGCTTTCTGAAGTCCAGAAGAAATGAGACCCACAGCGCGAGAAAGGCCGGAGTTAAAATTCTGCTGATATCGCTCCAAAGCACTTCGCCCATACAGCCTCCTCCTTCACTTATCTGAAGGCGATCCCGCCCTGAAAATAAAATCCATGTATGTTTTTTTCGTTTCGGCGGAGCGTTTCCTTGAAATAGGTATCCTGCTGCCGTCGGACATTTCAAAGAAGGCCGAATCAAGGCGCTGCACATAATCCAGATTTATAATAAAGGATTTATGAGGCTGAACAAAGCGGCAGTCCTTTAAAACAGGAGCCATAAGAGTCTCAAAGGACTGGCGGAGATATCCGCTCTGCAGTGTATTTCCGTCTTCGAGGTGAAGAATAAGAGTTCTGCTGGAAAGCTCGGCATATACTATATGGTCAAAGGGAACACGAACAGAGCCTCTTTTGGAGGAGAGAAAAAACCAGCGCTTTTCCGGTCCCATAAAAGAGGAAACGGCCCTTTCCATTATTTCAAAGAATTTATCCTTTTTCAGAGGCTTCAGCTGATACTGAAATGCGTACACGTCAAAGGCCTGGGAAAAAAAGTCGTCGGAGGAGGAGAGATATATTATAACCGCCTCCGGCTGTTTTTTTCGTATGGCCTCTCCCAGCTTAAGACCGTCTATACGGGGCATGAGAATATCGAGAATATAAATATCGTAAAGTCTTCCCTCCCGCACATCCTTTTCCAGATTCA
>DVMP01000122.1 GCA_018714925.1 Candidatus Allocopromorpha excrementigallinarum | reverse complement strand
ATGTAAATTGATACGAGGGGAGAATGAAATATGAACAATGAAAAATCCAAGAAGAAAAGAGGGTTAAGAGTCCCGCACACCTATACTATCATTTTCGCCATAATACTTTTTATGACGATTTTAACGTGGATAGTACCGAGCGGTGAATTTGACACCGAGGAAACCGCCGATGGAAGAACCGTAGTAATTTCAGGGACATATCATGAGGTGGAAAGCAATCCTCAGGGTGTGGACGACCTGTTTACCTCACCTATAAAAGGAATAATTGACGCCGCTGAAACCATAGGGTTTGTTCTCATAGTAGGAGGAGCCTTCGGTGTAATAAACAGAACGGGAGCCGTGGAGGCGGGAATAGGACGGGCCTCAAAGATATTTGGCAAAAAGGAGATGCTGATTATTCCGCTATGTATGATTCTCTTCGGCCTGGGAGGAACCACCTTTGGAATGTGCGAGGAAACGCTGCCCTTTTATATGATATTTATTCCTCTTATGATGAGTCTGGGATATGACTCGCTGACAGGACTTAGCGTAGTCTATATAGGGGCGGCGGCAGGAACGTGCGCATCAACTGTAAATCCTTTTTCTGTGGGTCTGGCCCAGTCGCTCGCGGAGCTTTCTCCGGGATCAGGAATAGTCTACAGAGGAATAATATGGGTAATTATGATGGCTGTTTCCATAATCTTTGTTATGATGTACGCGCGAAGGGTTAAGAAGGATCCGGAAAAGTCAGTTGTATACTCTCTGGACAAAATCAACCGCGAAAGCCTGCAGAATGGAGCCGGCGAAATAAAGGAATTTACCAGGAGAGACGGAGCCGTGCTGCTGGTGTTTGGAGCAGGCATGGCTGTAATGGTATGGGGCGTTCTCGCGAGAGGCTGGTATACTCAGGAGATATCCATGATATTTATGATGATAGGTCTATTCGGCGGTATTGCGGGAGGTCTCAGAGAGGATGAAATAGCGGATTCATTTATAAGCGGCGCAAAGGACCTTATATACGCGGCGCTGGTTATAGGCCTCGCGAGAGCCATAGTGATCGTAGCGCAGGATGGAAAGATTATAGATACTATTCTGAACGCTGCGGCCAATCTGCTTGGAGGAATGCCGAAGGTAATATTTGTAAATCTGATGATGTTTGTACAGAATGTCATAGCCTTTTTCGTTCCATCCTCCTCAGGCCACGCGGCTTTGACAATACCTATTATGGCGCCGCTGTCGGACCTGGTAGATGTATCGAGACAGAATATTATCACAGCATATCAGTTCGGAACGGGAATAACCAGCTTTATTACGCCTACCAACGGAGTGCTGATGGCCTGCCTGGCAATGGCCAAGATCCCGTGGGCAAGGTTTGTAAAGTTTGTTATGCCTTTGATAATAGTACTCTGGATTATAGGAATAGCAGCCCTCACCATAGGTCTGCAGGTATTTCCGGCATAAATAAAAGAGTAAAAGATTTCGGAAAAAACGGCCCTCCGTGGAGAGCCGTTTTTTCATTGGAGAAAAATAATGTGGCGGCGCATTATATTATGCCGAAATGAATTAACAGAATATAACCCCTCGGCGGCATAACCGGCTCTAAGCCTTGAAAACAGACGCTTTCAGCGATATGTGATTTCTGGTATTGATTTTGCATATTAGGTTGGAAAGGACGCGAAAGCCGGGAATGCGAGGAGCGGCTTTTCACTTATTGTAAATTATGGAAATTTCAGAAAAAACGGAATCGTTATTATTGACTGTAAAAATATCTTGCAAAAGGAAGAAAAAAATGGTTTAATTAAGATGGATGATTGTTATAAATATAACGAATAATCATTAAAAGATGCGGTGGATTAAAGTGATTTGATCCCTCATGATTCATTAAGGAGGCATGTAAATGAACTTTCAACTGACGAAAGAACAGGAATTCGTAAGAAAAATGGTAAGAGAGTTTGCCGAAACAGAGGTTGAGCCTCTGGCCGCGGATATTGACAAGGAGCACAGATTCCCTGTTGAAACCGTGGAAAAAATGGCAAAGTACGGACTGCTGGGCGTCCCTTTCCCTGTCGAATGCGGCGGAGCCGGAGGGGATCATATTTCCTACGCCATAACAGTTGAGGAGCTGTCAAGGGTATGCGGCTCCACAGGCGTTATATGTTCGGCCCACACTTCCCTATGCTGCTGGCCTATTTTCAAATACGGCAGCAAGGAGCAGAAGGAAAAGTATCTTCCCGATCTTCTGTCGGGTAAGAAGCTGGGAGCCTTCGGACTGACAGAGCCGAACGCGGGAACAGACGCTTCGGGACAGCAGACGAGAGCTGAGGATAAGGGAGACTACTGGCTCCTTAACGGTTCAAAGGTCTTTATAACAAACGGAGGATACGCCGATGTATTTGTTGTAATGGCCATGACGGACAAATCAAAGGGAAATCACGGAATAAGCTCCTTTATAGTTGAGAAGGGAGACGAAGGCTTCTCCATAGGAAAGACCGAGGATAAAATGGGAATATGCGCATCGTCAACTACAGAGCTTATATTCCAGAACTGCAAAATTCCTAAGGACAGACTTCTTGGGGCCCAGGGCAAGGGCTTTAAGGTGGCCATGTCGACTCTCGACGGAGGGCGTATAGGAATAGCTTCTCAGGCGCTGGGAATCGCTCAGGGAGCGCTCGACGTAACAATAGAATACATGAAGGCCAGAAAGCAGTTCGGCAAAAAGCTTTCTCAGTTCCAGGCCCTTCAGTTTGAGGTGGCTGATCTGGCTACGAGAATAGAGGCCGCGAGACTTCTGGTTTACAAGGCCGCGGATCTTAAGGACAAGGGCCTTCCGTACGGACCGAACGCAGCCATGGCGAAGCTTTTCGCCGCGGAGACGGCCATGCATGTAACAACTAAGTGTGTGCAGCTTCACGGCGGATACGGCTACACTAAGGATTATCCGGTGGAAAGAATGATGAGAGATGCGAAGATCACTGAAATATATGAAGGAACTTCAGAGGTTCAGAAGATGGTAATTGCGGCATCTGTCATAGGTAAGTAAAAAAGGAGGAATATGGAAATGGCATTTAAAATATTAGTATGTGCGAAGCAGGTTCCCGATACCAACGAGATAACCATAAATCCGGAAACGGGAACATTGGTGAGAGACGGGGTTCCGAGCATTTTAAATCCCGATGATGCCAACGCTCTGGAAGAAGCTCTGAAAATAAAGGATGCTGATCCTGATACTCATGTAACTGTTATTACCATGGGACCTCCTCAGGCGGAAGAAATGCTTTTCGAATGTGTGGCCATGGGAGCGGATGAGGGCATCCTCATAAGCGACAGGGCAGTAGGCGGATCAGACACATGGGCAACGTCAAACGCCATAACGGCTGCTATTAAGAAAATCGGCGACTTTGATCTCATTTTCGCCGGAAGACAGGCCATAGACGGAGACACGGCTCAGGTAGGACCGCAGATCGCGGAAAAAATGGGACTTCCTCAGGTTACATACGTTCAGAAGTTCCAGATCAGCGACGATAAGAAAAAGGTAACTGTTGAAAGAGCTCTTGAGGACGGGTATGAGGTAATAGAGGTTCCCGTTCCATGTATGCTCACAGCCATAAAAGAGCTGAATACTCCTAGATACATGACCATAGCGGGTATTTTTAACAAGAACAAGGATATAAAAACATGGAACGCGGCGGACATAGAGGTAGATCTTTCCACCGTAGGACTGAAGGCTTCCCCTACCAACGTATTCCGTTCCTTTACACCGAAGCCAAAGGGCAAGGGAATGATGCTCGACGGCGATTCGGAAAAGGATCTTGCAAAGAATCTTCTCATAAAGCTTAAAGAGAAGCATGTGATTTAAGGAGGAAATGGATATGTCGACAGTAAATTTTGCTGATTACAAAAATATATGGGTATATGCCGAACAGAGAGACGGCAAGCTGATGAACGTTGCCCTGGAGCTTATAGGCGAGGGCCATAAGCTGGCGAGAGATATAAGCGGCGATACCAAGGTGTGCGCCCTTCTTGTGGGAAACGGCATAGAGAGTCTTTCCAAGGAATGCTTTGAATACGGAGCCGACGCGGTGTATCTTATAGAGGATCCTCTTCTCGAGCATTACACTACAGACGCTTATACAAAGGTAATAACAGACGCTATCGAAGAATACAAGCCTGAGATTGTAATGTACGGAGCTACTCACATAGGAAGAGACCTGGCTCCGAGAGTGGCAGCCAGAGTTGACACAGGTCTTACGGCGGACTGTACGCATCTTGACGTTAAGGTGGCCAATTACATAAAGTACGCCAATGAGAACACAACTCTCAATACCGACAGCCTTGATCCCAACGATCCTGACACAGGACTGAAGATGACCCGTCCGGCTTTTGGAGGAAACCTTATGGCGACCATCATATGTCCGAGAACGAGGCCTCAGATGTCAACTGTAAGACCGGGAGTAATGCAGAAGCTGGAAAGAAATCCGGGAGCTACGGGAGAGATAATCAAGGTAAAGCCTGAAATAGCGGAAAGCGATATCAGAACAAAGATAGTAGATATCGTTAAATCCGCCAAGGAAATGGTTTCCTTAACCGACGCCGATATAATCTGCTCAGGAGGCAGAGGTCTCGGAGACGCTTCGGGCTTTGAGCTTATAAAGAAATTCGCCGACAAGGTAGGCGGAGTGGTGGGATCCTCAAGGGCCGCTGTTGACGCCGGCTGGATAGATCATTCTCACCAGGTGGGACAGACGGGAACCACCGTAAAGCCTAAAATATATTTTGCCTGCGGAATTTCAGGAGCCATACAGCACCTGGCAGGTATGCAGACGTCGGATATAATAGTAGCCATTAACAAGGATCCTGACGCCCCTATATTTGAGGTGGCTGACTATGGAATAGTGGGAGATCTTTACAAGGTAATCCCTGAAATAATAGAGGAATGGGATAACGCGGAAGCTCTCTATGACGCTTCCACAAAATAGCGTTAAAACTTAAAGGATTATAACAAAGGCGCTTCACTGACCGGGATTTATGTCCTGCCAATGAGGCGCCTTTTTATATCAGGAATCCACCGGCCTGGCAGGTGGATTATTATGGGTGCGTCAGGAACGATCAGCAGCTGTCTTCGGGAGCTGATCTGCTTTCGTTTATGCACCACCAGGTAACGGCGCAGATTATTATGAGGCTGCCTGCCAGGGCAAAGCCTCCGGGCATTTCGCCTATGAACAGGGCAACCCATACAGGATTAAAGAGAGGTTCAAGCATTCCGATAAGGGAGCAGGCCAGCGGCGGGCAGTCTCCTGAGGCAATGGCGTAAAGGACATAGGGAATGCCCAGCTGAAAAACTCCCAGTATAATGAGGAAGAATATTTCCTCTCCGTTTACAGAGGAGGTTCCGGGAATTCCCAGGGGGATTCCCACAATGGCTGTTAGACAGTGGGCTATAAGGATGCCGCTCATTCTTATGGAGTCGTCGTTTCTGGCCTGACCTGTCATTACGAACATGAGGGCCAGGAACACGCCTGCCAGGATTCCGAAAATATTTCCTATGATATTACCGGGTGAAAGCTGATCGAAAAAAAACAGAATTATGCCTGCCATGGTAATGGCCACGGTTATTATTTCCTTCCTGTGGAGCTTCTGCTTGAAAATCAGAGAGGTCATAATGAGTATGAAAACAGGAGCCGCGTACTGAAGAACAATGGCATTGGCGGCTGTGGTCAGCTTGTTTGCCATAACGAAAAACATGCAGGAGCAGGAAAGACCTATTCCCGCGCCTACGGAATAGCCACGCAGCTTAAAGGGAGTCTTCGTAACGAGCATGTAAAGGCCGATAATAGCCGCGGCTATGAGACTCCTTGTACCCGCAATAAGCAGAGGGCTCCATGAAATAAGCTTTATGAATATGCCGCCTATACTCCACATGAGAGCACAGACAGCCATTATAAGCATGGCTCTGCCGCGGCGTTTTCCAGTTGAAGAAGTCCTGCTGTCAGTCATAATAGCACCTCCATAATATATAATTATATTGACGGTAATGGAGTTTTATATAATAATATTAGCGTATTATATCGTTATATTGATGTGGAGGGAGTTATGCAGATCTACGATTTGTCCATAGACGAGCACAGAAGAGAAACAACCGTTCATGGGTCCTTTGAATTTCCCGTTGCGGTTTACGAAAACCGTATAAGCAGAAATACATTGAAGCTGATAAACTGGCACTGGCATGAAGAGCTTCAGTTCTGTTACGTGACAAGGGGAAAGGTCTTGTTTTTCCTGAACGGAAGGGTATGTATGGTGAAAAAGGGAGAGGGAATATTTATTAATTCCGAAGTTATACATATGGCAAAGGAAGGGGAGCAATCTGAAGGGACATATATATGTATTGATTTTCATCCAAGAATCATCTCCTCATTTCCGGGAAGCATCTTTGACAGAAAGTACATGGCGCCCATACTGAAAGGAGGGGGCATGGAAAGTCTGCATATAAAGGGAGACGCTTTATGGGAGAAGAATATACTGGAGAGGCTT